>DASWOZ010000432.1:0-9376 GCA_036398535.1 Mucilaginibacter sp.
ACAAGATCTTTGGCTCTCACTACCCATGATATGTTTCTCAAATAATTGACCATCAATAGTCTTGTCATTCCCTTCAGCGTTTTGCGAAATTTTATAATTTAGAATGCAAAACCTATTCATGACAACTATTTTAACGCTATATCATGGTTATCAGGTACACTTTTTGCTTTTCTGTGCTAATTATAATCATGCCCCGGGTTTAACTACCAACACAGGTACGTTCACTTTGTGGCGCACTTTGTTTACAGTTGTACCAAATATCAAGTCCTTAATGGCTTTATGACCGTGTGAACCCATTACCACAAAATCTATATTTTCATCCTTCACAATTTGGGCTATGGCGTTTGCTGCTATACCGTATCCAATTTTTGCTGTTGCTTTATATCCCAGTTTATGCAGCGTATCAACATATTGGTTCAGGTTATCTACATCACTTTGCGTTTCATGGTCCATTATTTGTCCGCCGTAATACCTTGCTCCGGCAGTTTCAACCACATGTATTAAAGTATAAGTAGCTTTTTTTCCTCCTTGCATAATACCATGTCTTATGGAGTCGGTATCGTTTTTTGAAAACTCAATACTTATACCAATATGATGATAATCTATGGCTTTAAGATCGCCAATAGCCGTGGCGATACCATGAGGTATATAAATGGGTGTATCCTTATGCTTAAATAGTAAGGGGCGTAAAAATACATATACCAATAATATGGCTATAGCAATTACTACAGGTAAAACTAAGGTGTACATCCATATAGCTGTACCCGGCGAGGCATTGACCCAGGTATTAATTTGCTCGTAAACTAATTTGGCGTTTAACACCACAATTAATATGGCGCTTGCCCATGCAGCTATTTTAACTTTCAGGCTTATGGCAAAATTGCCCATTTTTTTACGGTCGGATGTAAAATGGATAAGCGGTATAACCGCGAAGCCAAGTTGTAAACTCAATACCACCTGGCTTAATATAATCAAATTACCCAAGCCTGTTTCGCCCGAATAAAGTATGGTAAAAACAGCAGGAACTATAGCTAAAACACGTGTCAGCAAACGCCTTAACCAGGGTTCTATTCGTAAATTAATGTGACCTTCCATAATGATTTGCCCGGCAAGCGTACCGGTTATGGTTGAGCTTTGCCCTGATGCTATTAAAGCTATTGCAAATAATACAGGGGCTACAGAGCCAAAAATGTGCTCAAGTAATTTGTAAGCATCCTGTATTTCGGCAATATGGAAGTAGCCCCGCTTAAAAAATGCGGTTGCCGCTAATATCAATATGGCAGCATTTACTAAAAATGCAAGATTAAGCGCAATTACAGTATCAAATAAGTTGAATTTTATAGCAGTGCGAATGCCTTCATCCGTGCGGGTTATTTGCCGGGTTTGTACCAATGACGAATGCAAATAAAGGTTATGCGGCATCACCGTTGCACCTATAATACCTATTGCGATATATAAGGCGCTTCCGCTTAAGTTGCCCGGGATAAACCCTTTAGCAACTTCAACTACATTGGGCGTTACAATAAACATCTCTATTAAAAAAGATAGGCCCACAATAAATATCATAGATACGATAAACACTTCCAGCTTGCGCATGCCTTTGTTCATCAGGAAGAGCATTAATACCGTGTCTGTTATGGTAAGTGATACGCCCCATATTAGCGGTAGGTGAAATAATAAGTTTAAACCAATGGCCATACCGATAATCTCGGCCAGATCGCAGGCAATAATTGCCAATTGAGCTAAAATATAGAGGCAAAAATTTACAAAACGCGGGTACGAGTTTTTTGAAACTTGTGCCAGGTCAAGCCCGCGCACAATACCCAGCCGCGCACTTAATGATTGCAGCAAAAGAGCAATCAGGTTTGAGGCAAACAGCACCCATATTAAACGATAGCCAAAAGCACTGCCTCCTGCAATATCTGTTGCCCAATTCCCCGGGTCCATATAACCAACGCTTACCAGGTAAGCGGGGCCTATAAAAGCAAGTATTTTACGCCAGCCGGTCTTATTTTCGGTAACTACTGAGCTATGTATATCGCCTAACGATTCATTGTATTGTTTAGTCATGTGCAATTAATAGGTTATCAGCCACTTCCCGGCTTATTTGTGTTCGTTTATTTTCTACTTGTAATATCATAGAATGATCGTATTCAATAATTTCTGTTATCCTTATTTTTTTGCCGATGGTAAGTTGCTGCTTTTCCAGGTATTGCAAAAACGCAGCGGAATGATCACGCACTCCCGAGATTACACCGGCCCCATTAACAGCAATTTCCGAAACAGGTTTCATATCCTGTGTTTTAAAATGTCCGTCACTGTCAGGTATGGGGTCGCCATGCGGATCATGCTGCGGGTAATCCATAAATTTGTCCAGCCGGTCTATTAATTCTTTTGAGGATATGTGTTCCATTTCTTCGGCCATTTCATGTACCTCGTCCCATTTAAAATGCAGCTTTTCTACCAAAAAATATTCCCACAAGCGGTGCTTTCTAATAATGTGAATAGCCACCTTTTCGCCTGTCGGAGTAAGGTTAACGCCCTGGTAGCGTGTGTAGTTTATGAGCTCTTTATCCGCCAGTTTTTTAAGCATATCAGTAACCGATGCCGCCTTGGTATTTAAGCGGGCAGCAATTTGATTGGTACTTACATTTATTGTATTTAACGATAAATGATAGATGGATTTTAAATAATTTTCTTCGGCTAAAGTATTCATTTAAGCAAATCTAATAATTAATTTAGACTTGTCTAAATTAATTGAATCTGATAAAATATATTTTTGTTAAAGCAGTTCTTTTAAAAATTTAATTTTGCACCTGTTAAGTGCTATCTTTGTGGTATTATGGCTACAGAACTGGATAAAACAGACCTGCAAATTCTTAAGATTTTGCAAGAGAACGGAAGGGTAACTAATCTTCAGCTTTCCGTAGAGGTTGGGCTTTCGCCTGCACCCACATTAGAACGCGTACGTAAATTAGAGAATGCCGCTTATATAAAAAGTTACCACGCATTGGTAGACGAAGAGAAGTTGGGACTGGGTATCAAAACTTTTATACAGATACAGCTTGACTTTCATCAAAAAAATACGATACATACTTTTATAGAGGAAATACAGAATATTAAAGAGGTAACCGAATGCCACCACGTAACCGGGCAATGCGATTTTTTATTAAAAGTATACGTTCGTGATATTAAATCATACGAACAATTGATCATGGAAAAAATAAGCCGCATCAGCGTGGTTAAAACTTTCCAAACCATGATGATCATGTCGACTAATAAAAAGGAGCCGATAGTGCCTTTGGAATATTGATTTGATGTGCGGATGTGCAATTGTAATGAATTGATCCATCTGCACATTCACACATTTGCACATCCCTAATGTATTTGCCAGTCAATCGGTTTTTCTCCTTGTTTTTCTAAATAAGCATTTGCTCTGGAAAATGGCCTTGAACCAAAAAAGCCGCCTCTGCCAACTGCTAAGGGCGATGGATGGGTAGATTTGATAACCAGATGTTTGCTTTCATCAATCAGCACGCTTTTTGATTGCGCATAGTTACCCCATAAAATAAATACAACACCTTTTCTTTCGTCCGAGATTTTTTTGATAACCGTGTCGGTAAATTTTTCCCAGCCCTTTTTTTGATGAGAGCCCGCCTCTGTTGCACGCACGGTTAGCGTGGCATTTAATAATAGCACGCCTTGTTCTGCCCATTCTGTAAGGTCGCCGGTATTTGGGATCTTAAAACCCGGAATATCTGTAGCCAGTTCTTTATAAATATTTTGCAGGGACGGCGGTACCGCAACGCCTTTTTGTACAGAAAAAGATAGCCCGTGTGCCTGGTTTGGGCCGTGATAAGGGTCCTGGCCTAATATCACTACTTTAACATCTTTAAACGGCGTTTTCCAAAAAGCGTTGAAAATATCGCTGCCTTTTGGATATATTATTTTCCTGGCTTCTTTTTCTTCTTTTAAAAATTTTTTAAGCTGGATCATGTAATCCTTGTCAAATTCATCCCTCAAAACTTCCAGCCATGATGGTTCTAATTCTATTGCCATAAATATTAATGCAGATGTTGATTTACACTACAAATAAACGGATATTTGCAAACTTGTTTTATAGTATAAAAAAATATGTCAAATATAGTTAGGCTGGTTATAGCCTGTGTTTTTTTCGGCGCCGCGGTTGCCCTTTGCGCATTTGGTTTTTGGGGTTGGGGAATATTAGTATTGTTAATGGGCGGTATGCTGCTGCTTACCTATTTTTTTAATGAGAACATGATTATCGCCCAATACTTTTTGCGTAAGGAGAAAGTAGAGAAAGCTGAGCAGTGGTTATTGAAAATAACTGACTATGAAAAATACCTGCATAAGGGCCAATATGGGTATTATAACCTGCTTTTAGGTTTAATAGAATCGCGTAAGGCGCCTTTAAAATCTGAAAAATATTTTAAGAAATCGCTTTCGTTGGGTATGCGCATGTCGCATAATACGGCTTTGGCTAAGTTAAGCCTGGCAGGTATAGCAATGGCCAAACGTAATAAGCGCGAGGCGCAGCAATATTTATCTGAAGCGTCTAAAGATGATAAGAATAAATTATTAGCTGATCAGATTAAAATGATGAAACAGCAAATGGCGCAGATGGATAAGCAACAGGTTGCAAGAGGCGGGTTTCGCCCGCAGTTTTAAAAATAGAAAAATAGGCTTTAAACAACATGTTTAAAGCCTATTTTTCTTCAATCGAACTGTAGTAATCAGGTTCAGAAGAATGGTTTTGAGCAATGTGCCTCTCAGGAACGATTATTTCGTCCTCCTCCGACGGATTAGCTACCTCAACCATTTTTAATAAGCTTCTGATAAACGACAAGTTAAAACTTTGCCTGTTAAGCTTTATTAAATATTCGTTTTCTGTAATTTCTAATATTGAACTGGTCATGACTTTTCATTAAGGGTGTTTATTACAATAATAAACAACACATTTAATGTAAAAGTTCTATTGGCTTTATGATTTCATTATCAAATTGTTAACTTTTATGAACGTTGGGAGGTAGATTTGCCATTCTGAAGTTATCAGATTTGGACAAAATTAGGTAAGGGATAATGGCCATATAGCCTACAATCATTTTTACGAACCCAAGGCGGTGCCAGGGAATTTAGTGGTCAAACCACTGCTTTGCTCCATACAGCAATTACATACGGTTAGAATAGCTTATGGTAGCAGGCGCAAGAATCTAATACTCCTTTACGTTAACTATTAGTTTTACAAGATTTTTCTTTTACAATTACTCAGAAATAATTGTTTGTTGACTACTCAAACCAAGCCATTACCTCTTCTTTTGCAGGCATCGTAATATCCAGTTTTAGCTTTTTGCGCATCCCGCCTAAATCATTAAATACCTTATTGGGGTTGCCTGCTTTAAGTTCTTCAACACTGTTAAAGCCCATTTTATTTAATACAGGCACCCATTCGGCAGGTACACCTATATTGATAAAGTCATCGGCAGTAGCCACTTTAGCTTTTTTCTCCGGGCGCATTTGCGGGAAGAATAATACTTCCTGAATAGTACTTTGATTAGTCATCAGCATTACCAAACGGTCAATACCAATACCTAAGCCCGAAGTTGGCGGCATACCATATTCCAGTGCACGTAAAAAATCATCATCCATTGCCATTGCTTCATCATCGCCACGGCCCGCCAATATTAACTGCTCTTCCAAACGTTCCCGTTGGTCAATAGGGTCATTTAATTCAGAGTAAGCATTGGCTATCTCTTTGCCGTTTACAAACAATTCAAAGCGCTCTACCAAGCCGTCTTTAGCACGGTGTTTTTTGGCAAGCGGGCTCATTTCGATAGGATAATCAGTAATATAGGTAGGCTGGATCAGGTTGTGCTCCACTTTGGCGCTAAAGATCTCGTCTATCAATTTACCTTTACCCATAGTGGCATCAACTTCAATAGCAAGATCACGACAAGTTTGTATCAGCGCGGCTTCATCCATTTCAGATACGTTAATACCAGTATATTTCAGAATGGAGTCATACATAGATAGTTTGGTATAAGGCCCGGCAAAATTGATCTCATTACCGCCTACCTGTACCACGGGGATGCCATGCACGGCTCTTGCTACGATTTCCAGACATTCTTCTACCATAGCCATCATCCATACATAATCTTTGTAGGCTACATATATTTCAAGCATGGTAAATTCGGGGTTATGCGTACGGTCCATGCCCTCATTACGGAACATCTTGCCAAATTCATAAACACCGTCAAAACCGGCAACTATTAAACGTTTTAAGTACAGCTCGTTAGCTATGCGCAGAAATAGCTGCATATCCAGCGTGTTATGATGGGTAGCAAACGGACGTGCCGCCGCGCCGCCATGTACAGGTTGCAGGATAGGGGTTTCCACTTCCATCCAGCCCTGTTTATTAAAATATTCGCGCATGCTGCTTATCACTTTCGAGCGCTTGATAAAGATCTGTTTAAATTCGGGGTTAACCGTTAAATCAACATAACGCTGGCGGTAGCGCATTTCGGGGTCAGTAAAGCCGTCATGGATATTGCCTTCTTCATCGCGCTTAACAACCGGTAAAGGTTTAAGTGATTTAGAAAGCAGAACCAACTCTTGTACGTGCACAGAGATTTCGCCGGTTTGGGTTAAAAAAACATAGCCTTTAATACCCACATAATCACCAATATCCAGCAGCTTTTTAAATACGGTATTGTATAAAGTTTTATCCTCATCAGGGCAAATGTCATCGCGCTTTAAATACACTTGTATGCGCCCGGTAGAGTCCTGTATCTCAGCAAAGGATGCGCTGCCCATAATACGGCGGGTCATGATACGGCCGGCAATGGCTATCTGTTTATAAGTATCCGGAAATCTTTCAAAATTGTCTGTAATTTCCTGTGCAAAAGCAGTAGCCTTATATTCCTCTGCAGGATAAGGATTAATGCCTAAAGCACGTAATTGCTGTAAAGATTCGCGACGTATAATTTCCTGTTTGGATAGTGCAATACTAATAATGATGTAAACCGTATTTTATAAGGATGCAAAAATAAGATTTTTTCCGGTTGTCTGTTAGGATAAGCTTAACTTTGAGTATGTATACTTTAGATACTGAAATTGCCATACCAAAATATACGTTAGCTGTTGATGCGGTAAGCGGCAATAAAATGTTCGGCATTAATAAAGCCGATTGCAGCGTTAGCTATCGCCGTGTCGATTTTTTAACCCCCCATCGTAAGGATTATTATCTCTGGGTATTTGTAAAACAAGGCAGCAGTAAGCATTGGATAGATATGAAACCCTATACGCTGCAACCCAATACCTTTTATTTTACCGTACCGCATCAAATACATTTAAAAGAAGAAGCTATGCCGATGACCGGGATGAGCGTAGGTTTTACCGAAGAGTTTTTGGCAATGGAAGCGGATAGTTTTTTGCGCCAGTTACCCATTATTCAAAACCCTGATAACGGGCATGAGATGCGCCTGACAGACGCTGACGTGGTTTTTATAGAGGACATGCTGGAAAAAATATACCAGGAGAACCTGGCCAACAACAACTGGCAGCATAGCATGGTGATGAGCTATATGCGGGTGTTGATGATATACTTAAGCCGTTTATATACCACGCAGTTTAGTAATACTCATACGGTGCCCGATAGGGCTTTGTTAAAACGGTACCTTGAAAGAATTGAAGAGAGTTATACTGAACAACATGAAGTTTCGGCTTATGCAGATATGCTGAATATATCTGCCGGGCACTTAAGCGAGGTAGTAAAGGAACAAAGTGGTAAACCTGCCATCGCCCATATTCATGAGCGTTTGATATTGGAAACCAAACGCCTGCTTTTTCATACCGACCGATCTGTAAAAGAAATTGCTTTTAAATTGGGTTTTGAGGATGCATCCTACTTTAACCGCTTTTTTAAACGGATAGTAGGGGATACACCGGTGGTTTATCGTACCAGCATCCGCGAAATGTACCAGTGAAACCTTTAGGAGTGCAGTGCTGTTAGTTTTGTGGCCGATACATTTGTACCGACAAAAAAAACTACGATATGAAAAAAGTATTGATAACCGGTGCGAACAAAAGCATCGGCTTTGAAACAGCGAGGCAATTATTGCAACAAGGCTATTTTGTTTACCTGGGCAGTCGCGATCAAACCAATGGTGACGAAGCCGTAGCGAAGCTTAAAGCGGAGGGTTTGGTTAACGTTAAATTATTACAGATCAATGTGAGTGATCCTGCATCCGTGGAAGCTGCAAGTAAAGAAATAACAGAACTGGATGTGTTGATAAATAATGCCGGCATACTTGGTGGTATGGAGCAAAGCGCATTAGCTACAGGATTAGACACTTTTCATGAAGTATTTAATACCAATTTCTTCGGCGCTATCAATGTAACACAGGCTTTTATTGAAGCATTAAAAAAATCAGACGAGCCAAGGATTGTGAACGTCACTTCCGGCCTGGGATCACTAACCCTGCACAGCGACCCAAACTGGAAGTATTATAAAGTTAAAACTGCAGCCTACGGCCCGTCAAAAACAGCTTTAAATGCGTACACGGTTGTTTTGGCTTATGAGTTGAAGGACACCCCTTTTAAAGTAAACGTGGTAGATCCCGGTTATACGCAAACAGATTTTAACCATCACAGCGGTCCCGGTACGGTTGAAAAGGCGGCTGCCATAATTGTTAAGTATGCCACTATAGGCGCCAATGGGCCTACCGGGAAGTACTTTAGTAATGATATGGAGGGTGGCGAAGAAAGCCCGTGGTAGAGAATTATAAGTAGTAAAATCGCGCGTCATTGCGAGTTATCAAATCCCATGAGATCCTGAAGGGGAAATGACAACTCCCTTACTAAACTTACCAATATGTCATTGAGGAACGAAGCAATTTCTACACATGTAAAGTTCAGAAATTGCTTCGTTCCTCAATGACATATTTTAGAATTAAATTGTGATGTTTTAATCTGCTTCTGCTGCTACCAAATACATTTCATCAATCGCATCGGCATATTTCTTTTCAATTACCTTGCGCTTGGGTTTAAGGGTAGGAGTGATCTCGCCTTCATCCATGCTGAATGGGTTGCGTTTTACTTTGAAATTTTTAATACGTTCAAATTTTGCAAGCTCATTTGATAACTTTTTAATATCCTGCTTTATCCAATCAACCATAGGCTCATCTTCAATAAACAGGTCTGGTTTTTCAAAAAAGGTATCATCTAAATTAAAAGCCTCCTGTAAAGCATCTTTTGAAGGTATTATAAACGCGGTGATATGTTCACGTTTATCACCTACTAAAAACACGCCTTCAATTTTAGGGCTTTTTAAGTAAGTGTTTTCTACCGGGGTTGGGTA
>DASWOZ010000433.1:0-2597 GCA_036398535.1 Mucilaginibacter sp.
CATACCAGCGTATGGCCCATGAATTATTTTTACCGGCTTTAAACTCCTGCACCTGTTTCCAAAAGTTCATGGTGTGCTCAATGGAGAAGCGGTTGATCTTTTCTTTATCAAACTGCGAAATCAGTTTATCAATATCGGGTTCAAAGTCTTTCCAGGCACGTGCCCAGGTGGCCCAGCCCCAACTGCTTGCCGCGCGGTAAAAAAAGGTTTCGGGGAGTTTGCTATCTTTTAGGTTATACATGTAAGCACCAATATGCATCACCTTTTCTTCGTTAACATAACGATCAAGCCCGTCGTTAAAATATTGCAGGGTATAGGGTGAAGACAGCAGGTCATCTTCAAACACAATCACCTTTCCATATTCATTTACCAACTGCGTAACACCGTTGATAATGGATTCTGCCAATCCTAAATTATGTTTACGTTCAATAACCTTAACAGACTTAAATCCGGATACCTCTTTTATCAGGTGCCTTACCTGCTCAACCTTTGCCTGGTCTGCCTCAGTTTTTGCCGCGTCAGAAAATATGAACAGGCGCGATTCATCTGCCAATAAATTTTTCTTTAAATAACTTAGCGTACGGCGGGTATGCTCGGGCCGGTTGTAAACGAATAATGCAATGGGTGCGAGTTTTTGCATTGAATAACGTTGGTAATTGATTAATCAGACTTGTGATTAGCCAGACTTACGAAGTTTTAAAAACACTTCGTAAGTCTTTCTTTCATTTTATCTTTTCTTTAAAACGTAAAATACACTTTGTGGTGCTATGCGTTGAAATTTATTTGTAGCATGATAATGCAAATTCCAGGCAAATAGTTTGGATAAATATTTATCAAACCAAACATAACTTTTATAAGTGAATATGGCACGTTTAGAAACCTTTTGCCATGACCGTTGAAAGAAAGCCGTCATACAAAAGCAGAAGCCTTCATTAACTACTTCCATTTTCAAATCTTTAAATATTTTTCTGAAAATTTTTAACGGGATACCTCTTTCATGGCGGGTTAACCCTTTACGGGGTTTGGTCCAGTCGCCCATAGATATAATGGGCTCGCGTAGCAACAAATAGCCGCCCAGTTTCATTACCCGGTGTAACTCTGACAAAATAAAAGATACATTAGGTGTATGGTGTATGGTGCCTGAGCAGGTTACCAGGTCAAAATAATTATCAGGATAAGGCAGTTCACCGCTGACAGCAGGCTTGGCATATTGCGGTACAATATTCCCCAATTTATCAGACTGTAAATTATCAGATGGTTCAACAATATGCAGGTTGGTGATCTGATCTATGATCGGGAAAAACTCATGGCCCCAGGCCGCGCCTAAACCTAATACATTTTCAAATTTTTGGCCTTTTATATAGTTAAAGCCATGCAGCTTATTTAATTCATGGTAACCATAAACATATTCTTGCGCATCCTTACTACCCAGGTTGGCATAAGCTTCGGCTTCTTCATTGTACCAGTTTTGTATTTGTTCAATGGTAAAATCGTCCCCGTATATTGCTTCACCTAATGCGTATTTCTCTTCCATATTAACTTAATTCCCGTCAATCAATTTTCAAAGTAAAAATATTATTTAGTAAAAAGGCCCAATTTTTTAAAAGTGCTGTCCACTTTTTCATTAACATCGGCAGATATTTTAAATAGGTAGGTTAAGGAACCATAAATAATGGCTACAATTCCGCTACGTACGGCTATATCTAACAGCACATTTGGCATGCGCCAAAAATAATAACCAACAAAGCAGCTTACCAGGCTAACCACAATGACCAATAAATGCTTATAAGTAAAAGGCTGCATTTTAAACTTTATTTTAATATATAACCATGTTGCAAAGTTTAAACCCGATATGGTTAGTAAATAAGACACCGCGGCGCCTAAACCTTTATATTCAGGTATTAAAATATAGTTCAGTCCAACACAAAATATAACCGCCACCATCACAAACAAAGTTATTAACCGGTATTTATGCGATGTTGAAATAATATAGGTGTTTAAGCCGCCGGTTATATCAACCAAAAAACCAAGCCCAATGACTATGAAGATGCTGAAATACTGCGGGTTAACAAAGTCTTTATTGCGGGCTATAGTATATAAGTTTTCGCGGTTAACAATTACACCTACAAATAACAGGCACCCAAACACCATTTGAACGATAGAAGTTTTATAATAAACATCAGCGATGTTGGCCATATTATTTGACTTCCATGCATCAGCAACTATGGCGTAGGTGGTTCTGCTTAAAGCTTGTGCAGGCACACTGATAACTATCGCGATATTAAAATACCAGCTATAAACACCTTGTACGGCATCACCTACTATCGAGCTGAGCATTAAGGTATCAACCTTTTGCAGTAACACATAAATTGCGCTTGATATTAAAGTAAAAAGCCCAAAATTGATGATCTCTCTTTTTTTTATAGACTTAAAGCGGTAATCGCCCACCTGATAAGAAAACTTGCCGGTGGTTATGATGCTTAGCAACAGCAACAAGCATATTACACCATTGCTGCCTATATAAAGGAATATAAAATCATTAAAGTTTATCCATTTTTCGGCTATCATTATCAGGAACGCCGTAGTAAGCAGCCGTA
>DASWOZ010000434.1:0-1957 GCA_036398535.1 Mucilaginibacter sp.
TTAAAGGCTTTTGAATAGCCCATGTACATCCACGCCAAACTCATGGGCGACATATTACCCACCGGCTCCATCAACCTGCCAATTGAAGGGTAGGGGAACTGGATCTTTACGACTTTCATGATGCCGTATCTTATCATTGCAAACGCTACGTAATAGCGAATAATAACCAAGAGCCAGTAAAACAGTTTATTGTAATTACGTGTGCCTTTGCCAGTTACCGACCATACAATGGCTGTTACTATTGAAACAATAACGATAAAGGCTAAAGCCAGGTAATCGTAAGTGGTATCGCCGCTGCCGCCTGTATAAGTAGTGAATGGGTTGGCAGGGTGCAACAGATGATTGCCCAACCAAAGGACAAGTCTGCGGAATGGTTTTAGATAAAGATTGAAAAGGCCGTAGGTGAAAGGTATGAGCCCGTTTGGATTGAAGAACACATACAGCGCGAAGAACATTGCAAAAAAACGGAATGCAATTCTTTGCATTACCGTCCAATGTTCATTACCGGTTGCTATGTCTTTCTCCATTGGCTTTAAATGAATGTAAACTTATAAAATAAAACATTTAAGCTATGCGTAAACTATCTGACTAAAGCCGCTTATCTGTTAAAAGGGTACTCGTTTATCATGCGAAAGCCGCGTTTTAACAGCAAAAATTTATTAGGGTCCATTTTACGTAACCGTATATACACCGAATCTTTTTCCCAATGCCCCTGTAATATCAGTATGTCTGGCTTTTGTATGCTATAGGTTAAAAAGAATTTATGCAGGGTATCGGCATAGGTGTTGGCAGTGATGATATGTTTTACCGTATCAGACATAAAGTTGTAATGTTTCACACTGTCGTTCATCAGCTTAACTGAGGCGCCATTAACATAACTGATCCAGAATTTGCTCCAGCGAATAGTATCGGTAGTTAAAGGTTTTAAGGTATCTCGATTTTTTATAAATGTTTCTACATTATACAAGCCGTATAAAGGTGGTCTTTTTGCGTTTTCGCCATACAATTTGGAGCCTTGTATGGCCTGGTAAAAGTTTGTCGACAGTACAAAAAATATCATCAGATACTTTATCGTATTAAGTGTAATGTTTTTCCAGCGGGCCTTAAACCTGTGCGGTGTAAGGTTTGATGGTTGTGCTTCCTTGTTCTTAAAAAAGAAGTTTATGAGTCGGCGGGTATCCCTGATAAGTATAAAAAGGCACATCAATACTAAAAATGTAGAGAGCAGTTTTACCGGCACGTCAAAGCTGTAATTTATGGCGGCAATGTTGGCTGCTACCACCAGCCCTACAATAGCGCCAAGCGTAGTGGTTTTACGAAAGAAAAGCAACAGCGCACATGTAAGTTCGGCAAAGCCTGTAAAGTAATTAAACCCGGTTGAGTAACCCATGTAAGTCCACGCCAGGCCCATAGGCGACATATTGCCCACCGGTTCAAGCAGCCTGCCAAAAGATGCCGCAGGGAATTGCAGTTTGATGATTTTTAAGGAGCCATAGGTAACCATGGTAATAGCCACGAAAAAACGTACTACCACGATAAGCCAGTAAAGCAGCTTATTATAATTGCGCGTCCCCTTACCGGTAATTGACCATATAATAGCACCAATTGCCGAAACCACAGTTATGAAAAGAACGATCAGATAATCGTAAGTGGTATCGCCACTGCCATTGGTAAACTCGGTAACGGGCTTTGAAAGATGCAGGATGCTTTTGGCCATCCATGGAATGAATTGATGAAAGAGCGGGATATAAAAGTTAGAAATCACGCCGTAAAAAGGTATTGTATCATTTGGATTTAAAAATATGTACAGCAGGAAGAATATAAAAAAGAACCGGAACGCTATTTTTTGAGCGGCTGACCAGTAAGCAGGTTCTGTGGTAAAGGCTGTTGTCATACAGATTAAGTTAATGATTATCAGCCTAAAATAGTAAAAGTGTTTTAAATTAGATAGTGACCT
>DASWOZ010000435.1:0-2387 GCA_036398535.1 Mucilaginibacter sp.
TAGTATGCCGGGGTTTAATTTCTCCATGTTTTTTTAAATGTTTGTGTATTGGGCCAATATCATAGTTTACGCCGGGGCTGCGTATAGCTTCAAGAATAGCCAATAATTATAGTTCTGCCAAATTTTGGGTTTAATAATACATTGAAAAGTATTTATCGGGCAGAAATTAAATTTTTATATGCACATTGCTCATTGTTTTAGTCACGTGCTAACTTTACATAAATAAACAACGTATTACACTAAGTTTTCAGCATAGGTTAACATGAAAATATCGCTAATTAAAGAATGTTAAAACTTAGTATCGTAATTCCCGCGCATAACGAAGAAGGGTCAATTGTTGAAACCATAAACTGCCTGCACGAGAAATTAAGCGCCGAAAATATCCCGCATGAAATTGTGGTTATTAACGATAATTCTGTTGATAATACCGAGCAGTTATTAATTGAGCTTTCCGCAAAAATGGATACGCTTAAATATTATAACAACGAGCCGCCTAATGGCTTCGGTTACGCGGTAAGGCATGGCCTGGAACGGTTCACCGGCGATTGCGTGGCTGTTATGATGGCCGATCTTTCGGACAGCCCCGACGACCTGGTTAAATACTACAAGGTAATGTGCAGCGAAAATGTTGATTGTGTTTTTGGCTCAAGGTTTATGAAAGGCGGCAAAACCTATGATTACCCGGTGGTAAAACTATTTGTTAACAGGCTTGCAAATTCAATTATAAGGGTTGCGCTTGGCCTGCGCTACAATGATGCTACCAATGCCTTCAAAATGTATAAAAAGGAAACCATACAGGGTCTTAAACCCTTCCTGGCCCCGCATTACAATTTAACTATCGAGCTTCCCCTTAAAGCAATAGTACGTGGTTATTCATACAGGGTAGTGCCAAATACGTGGCGAAATAGAAAAACAGGCGTATCAAAGCTAAAGCTGAACGAAATGGGTAGCCGCTATCTTTTCATTTTGTTATATGTGCTTATTGAGAAATTCTTCTCGAAAAATGATTTTAAAAAGAAGTGGGATTAAAAAGCCAATTTGCTTTATTTTGAATTAAAGTGTTAAACAGTTACACGCTATTTATAAATTTCAATACAAACTACACCACCGTAAATGAATAAGTTAATTGTTACAGGTTCATCAGGCTTAATTGGCTCCGAAGTTTGTAAACATTTTCATGCGTTAGGCTGGGAAGTATCTGGAATTGACGGCAACCAGCGGGTGGTTTTTTTTGGTGAAAAAGGCGATACGCGCTGGAACCAGAAACAACTGGAAAGCACCCTTACTAATTTTACACATATAGAACTTGATATACGTAACCGCGAAGGCGTTTTGGCTGCTGTTAAGCAAATAGCCCCTGATGCTATTGTACATACCGCGGCACAACCCAGTCACGACCGGGCCGCAGAGATCCCATTTGATGATTTTGATACCAACGCGGCAGGTACATTCAATATGCTTGAAGCAACGCGGCAATACAGCACAAATATTCCGTTTGTACATATGTCGACAAACAAGGTTTATGGCGACGGGCCAAACTTTATACCCATGACGGAACTGGCGACCCGTTGGGAATATGCCGACGAAAAATATTTAACCGGCATCCCCGAAACCTTTACCATCGACCAAAGCAAGCATTCGCTTTTTGGGGCATCCAAACTATCGGCAGATATATATGTGCAGGAATATGGCCGCTATTTTAATATGCCAACCTGCGTATTACGCGGGGGCTGTTTAACCGGCCCGAGTCATTCGGGGGTTGAGCTGCATGGCTTTTTAAGCTACCTGGTAAAATGCAACCTGGAAGAAAATAATTACACCATTTATGGTTATAAAGGCAAACAGGTGCGCGATAATATTCACAGTTACGATGTTTCGCGGTTTATTGAAGAATTTATAAAAGCCCCCCGTGTAGCCGAGGTTTATAACATTGGCGGCGGTAAACAAAACACGTGTTCCATATTAGAGGCATTTGAACTGGTGGAAAAATATTCTGGAAAAAAAATGCGGTACACGTATTCCGGAAAAAACAGGGAAGGCGACCACATTTGTTATTACAGCGACCTGCGAAAAATGAAGGGACATTACCCTGACTGGGATATAAGCATTTCGCTTGAAGAAACAATAAAGCAAATAGTGGAGGCCTGGAAAACAAGAATGGAGGTATTATGAAGATATTCATTACAGGAATTTGCGGTTTTGTAGGGTCGACCATAGCCAAACATTTGCTGGAAGCAAACCCTGCTTATGAAATATTCGGCATAGATAATTTTGTGCGCCCGGGAAGTTGGTTAAACAAACCCTTGCTGAACGCCATGGGCATTAAGGTTTATCAGGGTGATATAAGGCTGGAAAGCGACCTTGAAGTAATTCCAAAAGCCGACTGG
>DASWOZ010000436.1:0-7172 GCA_036398535.1 Mucilaginibacter sp.
AAAAACCGGAGAATTAATACCGCTTTGCCACCCGCTGGGTTTGGATAATTGCCATATCACCATTGAGTTAAATGAAAAACGGGAGGCCGTTATTAATTGTACAGCCAGCATCACTGCTAAAACCGGCGTGGAAATGGAGGCATTGGTAGGCGCATCATTGGCGGCGTTAACAATTTATGATATGTGTAAGGCGTTAAGTCATAACATTGTGATCAAAGAAACCAGGCTGATAGAAAAAACAGGAGGTAAACGTGATTTCAAAAGAGCATAAAAAACATGCAGCACTAACCAGGCCGGCAACAGGCAATTTTGCCCGTAATGAATGGGCAATTATTGGTGCACCTTGTGTAAATATCAAATTATTGGCCGATACCATTATTAATGCGTTATCGCCTGTTTATAAATGTGCTTACGCGGATACTTCTCATAATGATGAAGTTATATTACCGCCGGGGCGTATAGCAAGCGGCGCGGTTTTAGAGTATTCAGATCAGTTAAATTACCAGCAATTTAATTTTAGTAATGAATTGCGGCCCTATAAATTGAAGCAGCAATTTGCCGATGCGGATTTAGTACTGGTTAATGGTAATCATCAGCAGGCTAAGGCGCAGGTGGTTATTATTTATGAAAATAAAAAGGCATCCCTGCAAAAGCGGGTTGAACAGCTAACCAATGTAGCGCTTATTTTATTGGACGACAGGGTAGATGAAGTATTTGATTTTATACAAGACGCCGTTCCCAACTGGCAAACGCTGCCTGTTTACCGGTTAAGTGATACAGAAAAGATAATCGCTTTTTTTGAAACCAAACTGCAGCAAGCTACACCGGTATTAAACGGACTGGTATTAGCCGGTGGAAAAAGTGTACGCATGGGCCTTGATAAAGGATTAATTAACTGGCATGGTAAAGAACAACGTTATTATGTAGCCGACCAGCTAAAAGGCTTTTGTAATGAAGTGTTTATATCCTGCCGCGCCGATCAGCAAGCAGAAATAAGCGATTCTTACGCCACCATACAAGACACTTTTATTGGATTAGGGCCCTTTGGAGCCATACTTTCAGCTTTCAGGCAAAACCCAGATCAGGCATTATTGGTTGTAGCCTGTGACTTGCCGTTATTAAATGCCGATACTTTACAGCATTTAACAGCGAATAGAAATATATCCACTATCGCCACCGCTTATAAAAGCAGCTTTGATGATTTTCCGGAACCTTTAATAACTATTTGGGAGCCTAAAAGCTATCCGGTTTTGTTAGCATTTTTAGCGCAGGGATATTCGTGCCCGCGCAAGGTTTTAATAAACAGTGATATTGCTTTATTAAATGCGCCTGAGCCAGATGCGTTAACCAATGTAAATACGCCAGGGGATATGGATAAGATCAAGAGAATATTACATCAAAAAATTGCGACAACCTGATGAATGCGGAATTTTTACGATATAGCTGCCAGATAGCTTTGCCGGGTTTCAATGAAGGCGTGCAACAATTATTGCAGCAGGCTAAGGTATTGGTGGTAGGAGCTGGTGGATTAGGCTGTCCGGCTGCGCAATATTTAGCCGCTGCCGGGATAGGGACGCTTGGTATTGTTGATTTTGATGCGGTTGCTATCAGTAACTTACATCGCCAGGTATTATATACCCCCAATGATATTGGTTTTAAAAAAGCGACTATTGCTGCAGACCGTTTACAACAACAGAACCCGGGGATTAAGGTAATAGCGCACGATATAAGGATCACCTCAACCAATGTTTTAGAGGTGATTAATCAATACGATATGATATTGGATGGTACAGATAATTTTGATACCCGCTATTTACTTAATGACGCCTGTGTAATAGCAGGAAAGCCAATTGTATATGGGGCTATTTATCAGTTTGAGGGGCAGCTTGCCGTGTGGAATATAATTAATCCTGATGGAACTCAATCCCCCAACTATCGTGACCTTTTCCCGCAGGTAGACGCGACTCAGATACCCAATTGTGCCGATGGGGGTGTAATCCCCACCCTGGCCGGAATTATTGGTTGTATGCAAGCTAATGAAGTAATAAAGTACATTACTAAAACAGGTGACTTGCTTGCAGGGAAAGTTTTAATATTTGATGCGCTTAACCTACAAAGCCGGATTATTAAATTAGGAAAGGTCACTAAAACAAATATTACCCGGTTAGTTGATACCATTGATATACCTTTAATGACGGTTGCTGAAGTAAAACAAGGTTTAGCCGCAGGGATATTAGAACTGGTGGATGTACGTACAGACCAGGAAAGGGACGTGATTGATATTGGCGGTGTGCACATTGAAGCAGACAAACTGCCTGATAATTTGGTTTATTTAAGCAACGGGAAAATTAAAGTGTTTTATTGTTCTTCAGGTAAAAGGAGTGGGGAAGCGGTTAAATTGATCAAGCAAATAGCATCAAACGCGCCTGTATTTTCTTTACAGGGAGGGTTAAAAGCCTGGTTCGAAAGTTAATTCGATCCTCCTTTCAGTCGTCCCTGATTCAATAATTAATCAGGGATGGGCTGCCACCCATACTTCACCATCTTCAAAAATCTCTTTTTTCCAGATAGGGACGGTTTGTTTTAACGTATCAATCAGATAGCGGCAGGCTTCAAAAGCCGCGTCACGATGTGCGGCGGATACCGCGATAATTACCGGGATCTCCCCGATTTGCAATATGCCAACACGATGATGGATCAGTATTTTTTGAACCGGCCATTTGCTGAACGCCTGTTCTGCCAGTTTCTCCATTTCTTTAATGGCCATACGTTTATAAGCCTCAAACTCTAATCTGATCACTTGCTTGCCTTTGGTAGCATCACGTACAGTGCCAATAAATACATCAATACCGCCAGATTGCGGGCTCATTACCCAGTCAATGCATGATGAAACATTTAATGTTGATGCTGATATTTCTATTTGTGTTGTCAATGGGCTTATATTTTATCCCCCGCTAACTGGTGGAATAACCGCTATTTCATCACGTTCATGCAGGGTGTCACCATCTAAGGCATATTCATCGTTCACAGCTACCATGTATGATTTTAATTGCTTCAACTTTGGATATTGCCGTTCTAATAAATATTTTAAATTAGATACGGTTGCATCATTAGCTAATGGCAAACTTATTGACGAAGCTCCGAAAATATCTTTAGCAATACCAAATGCCAGCACATTGATTTCCATATCTCAAAATTAGGGCATTTATTGCATAATGACTCAGTTTAAATAAAAAAAGCAGGTTGTATTATGCAACCTGCTTTTGCGTATAACAGTAAAATCTTAGTTTACAATAAAGCTGCCATCACCCCGGCGTTGCATTTGCCTGCCATTCCTGGTTGGCGATCCGCTCCATTTTTGCAGGTTTAAAATAAAGCTCACCATTACGTAACGGCTTAAAGCATTTGATTTGGTGTCGGTAAATCCGGTTGAAGTAACGGTACGGTTTATAAAGTTATTTTGATCAAAAATATCAAATGCGGAGATTCTTAACTGGCCATTTTTACGTTTAAACAATTCTTTTTCTATATATGCATTGGCCACAAATGGGTTTTTTGTAAGGTTGGCGCTAATACCATTGATATAATTTTTTGTTAAATTATACTCAAATGTTAAGGTTCTGTCTTTAAGTAAGTAAAACTTGCCTTCCAGGTTAAATGCCGCTTTTTCATAATTGCTATTTACCGAACCTTGGGGGCTGTTAGTAAAGTATGACCGGAAAACTTCGTACGATACATAAGGGTTTATTTCTAACGAGGTATTTGGGTTAATGCGGGGGCCAAAGCGGTTATTTATATCCCAACTGGTTTCATGAAAAAGAACATTACCACTCATACCATAATTATAGCCATAGGTCACTGTACCATTTAAGGCCAGGTTATACGCACGGTTATCTAATTGTTTGGAAATATTATAGTTAGCCAAGGCAGATTTCCCTCCGCTGTAATTAAGATAATACGTTTGATTAGTAATAACCCGTGCTGTGTCTCTTACGATTGTTGGGCCAACAATTCGTGTTTGAGGCAAGAGTTGGGTGACATAGATATTATTATTTATAATTTGATCCTGATATAAGGTGGTCACAATATTAGCCGAAATATTAAATTTCGAATTAGGGAAGTAGTTATTATATCGCGTAGTAATGGTATGAGTAAATGAGGGGCCTAAGTTTGGGTTACCAAAGGTTGGGTTTTGTGGATTGGAATAATCTGGCAAAGGCTGTATTTGTGTAAATGACGGTTCTGTTGGTGTGCCTGTATAGTTGATAGATAACTGATGCGTACGTGACCATTGATATTGAAAGCGGAATAACGGTACCAGGTAAAAATTATTACGGTTGGTAGGCGGCACATTAGGGGCGCTCAAGTCTGTTCCCTGTAAGTGTGTCGGTATGGCCATGGCGCCTAACGAAATATTAAATTTTGTTTTAGTAAGCCGGTAGTTGACAGAGAGCCGGGTTTGCAAAAACGAATATTTATAAATGTTACTCAAGGAGTCGATTTTTGTAGCCGCACCGGTAGGACTTATGTTATCAGTTATGGCCGTGTTGTCATATATTTTATATTCTGACTGTGCATGAAATTCTAACTGCGAAACACGTGTTAACGGCTCTACATAAGTTAAACTTAACCTGTAATCCTGCGTGTTGTTTCCCCGGTTAACCGTTCTGTGTACAAGCGAGTCTAATAAAAGGCTGGTTAGGGTGGAATCCCTATAATATTTTATATCCGTATTTTGTGCTGTATTTACATGCTGTATGCCGTTGTTTATATTAAACTGTGTAGAAAAGTTTCTGCGGTGATCTCCTTTAAATATATGCTGATACAAGGCAATTAAGGTATAATTGAGATTAGTGTTATTGCTGTTGGATGTACCATTTGAAACCTGGTTTTGATAATCTGTATAGGTTTGCTGCGAATTGTTGATACTATTGGTGCCCGTATAGCTTATGCCGGGAGTTATGCGCCAAAAGTTTGAACTATCAGGCGTATACTCAAATTCAATACTTGCGTTATGTGTTTTATTATTGTTATTACCATTACTGTTATTAATAAAGTTGGTGGTGTGTTTAACTTGATCCACTATTAAATAATTGGCCCCATCACTGTTATTAATGGAATTAACCACTGTGGATGTATACCTATAGTTGCTATTGATCTGTAAGGTTTTGCTTACCTGGTCGCGGTAATTTACAGATGCCGTTCCGTTTGTGGTAGTACCACCGCTTCCGCCGGAAGAGCTGCCACCACCACCTCCTCCGTTGCCACCACCTGCACCGCTAATTCCGGTACTTGCCACGCCATTAACGGTATTGGTTAAATTGCCAATAAAGCCCAGTTGCTCATTGCCATTAATGCGTTGTGCAAATAGTCGCTCATCATAACGGCCATTACTGCCATCGCTGCCAGTAATACGCGCAGTATTACCTACTGATCTATCGGTCTTTGTGGTCATGTTTAGCACTTTGGTTGGGTCACCGTCTTTAATCCCGGTACGGCCAGCCTGGTCGCCATAATCATCAACAATCTGTATCTTTTCAATTATATCAGCAGGTAAATTCTGGATAGCCTGGGCTAAATTACCACCTGCAAAATCTTTACCATTCAATCTGGCTTTGGTTACCTGTTGCCCCTGATGTGTTAAACTACCGTCAGATCCAACTTCCATGCCCTCCATTTTTTTCAGCAACTCATCAACAGTTGAGTTTTCGCGCACTTTATAGTCAGAAGCCCTGTATTCAACCGTATCTGTTTTATAAGTTATACTTGGCGTGCCGTTAATGGTTACCGGGTTTAATTGATGAGAATCATCCTTAAGCTCAACCGGATCCAATACAATCCTTTTAGCTACATCATTATTACGATAGCGGGTAGTTAGGGGAGTGAAGCCTACGCTTGTTATAGTCACAACAAATGTAGCTTGCTTTACATTTTTAAAAATGAATATACCATCGGCATTGGTCGCTGTTCTTAACGTATCAGTTTTTGATACCAAAAGTATGTTTGCGCCAATAACTGTTTGGCCCGCAGCGTCTTTAACAATACCGCTTACTTCCCTCGTTTCCAAAGGCGGGGGTAGGGGTTGTTGCGGCCGCGGAGCGCGAACCTGGCCGAAAAGCTGACACGATAGTGCGAACAATCCCGCCATAAAAATCATTTTTTTCATGTTGTGATGGTTATAGTTAATAGGTTGGGTATTTTTTACTTTTTAGCTAACGTGTATTTGCCCCAGAAATCTGTGGGCGAATACATTTCGGGGTTTCTTCCCCCCGGTGCGCCGCCAACTGCACCACCACCTCTTCCTCCTCGGCCACCGGCTGCACCGCCACCTCCTCGGCCACCAAATGTTCCGCCTGCTGCGCCACCGTCCGCACTAATTTGTCCGCCACCATTGGCGCCGGCAAATATTGCAGGCACTTCTATACCATTTACTTTTATATTGTAGGCTATATCCTTTGCATTAGCTGATGAAATGTTAAGTTCTTTTAATGGCACAGCTAATTCATAATCATAATTTCCTACACCATCGTACCCAATAGCCGCCTTAATGCTGTACTCATTGTAAATAGAAATAAGCGTATCTGTAATATCTTTAAATCCTAAAACTCTTATTTCTTTAGCAGAGGCCACCGTTTGTTTATGTGCGGCCACTATTGCAGCCGAATCAGGGGGTGCTGCCTGTCTTCCAAATCCACGGCCACCCGCTCCCCGCTGGCCGCGCCCTGCTCTGGGTATTACAGGATAAGTAAGGCTAAAGGCATCTTTTTCTTTCTTCTTGCCATCAGTATTTATAGTAAGCGTTATTCCGCCTGCTACAATTTTATCATTATTAGGTAAATCGATAGATTTTACCACCAAATACAAATATTTATCGTCATTGCTTATGGTATAAAACAACTTGGTGGTACCGTTGTAAGCCTGGAAGGTGTCGTCCCATTCGCTTAAATTACCATCAACTTTTATTTTTGCAGGTGACCATACGCTGGTAGTTTGTACATTTTTTAATTTCCCCTCTTGTGCAAATAGTAAATAGGGGGATAATAAAAACGTTAAGAGGGTAAGCTTTTTCATTTTTATGTATTTATTGTTAACGAATTTCTACGATTGACTGTGAATTTACCCCTAAGTTTAATCACTTTTTTAATGTCATATAAATGTTGCTTAATGTTACG
>DASWOZ010000437.1:0-3924 GCA_036398535.1 Mucilaginibacter sp.
CAATGGCTTTGCGCAATTCAGGATAACCAGATACAGGGGTGTAATAGGTATAATTATCATCCATAGCCTTCTTCGCAGCCTCCTTAATATGTTCAGGTGTATGAAAATCAGGTTCGCCGAAACTAAGGCTGATCACATCAACACCTTTAGCGGCCAATTCACGGCCCATTTTGGCCATTTTAATAGTTGCAGACTCGGACAGATTATTTATCCTATTACTTAATGCACTCATCTTTTTTTTTATTTGTTAATGCGGCAAATATAGAAATTATGTGATAAGTACTTAGGTTAAATTCATACTTTATATATGGTGTTTTTAAGCTAAACGCAATAATAACATTTTATAGTTAATACCATTGTTATTCATAAATTTGAAAGCTAATACCAATTGCTTTGCGCGAACAAAAAAGGATCATTTTATTTTCATTAGTTACAGGTTTGATCCTGATGACGGCAAAATTTGGAGCGTATTTTATTACGGCTTCTAACTTTGTGTTGACAGACGCGGCCGAAAGCATTGTAAATGTATTTGCCAGCTCATTCGCTTTTTTTAGCATATACCTGGCATCGTTACCCCGCGACGAAAATCACCCTTACGGTCATGGCAAAGTAGAATACTTTTCTGTTTTTATAGAGGGGATATTAATTGGTTTGGCCGGGATAGTCATTATTGTGAAATCTGTTTATGGTATATTTTATCCTAATTCTATACATGACCTGTTAACCGGCGCTTTAATAATTGGTGTAACAGGGGTAATTAATGGCTCGCTGGGTTATTATATGATCCGTAAAGGCAAATCCCTGCCATCTATTACCATTGAGGCTGATGGCAGGCATTTGATAACCGACATGGTTACCAGCGGCGGCCTGGTTGCCGGGTTGCTGTTAATACATTTTACAAAAATATTACTACTGGATAGCTTGCTATCAATTTTTGTAGGGCTGTATATTATTTATACCTGCTATAAATTAGTACGTAAATCTGTCGCCGGCCTGATGGATGAAGCCGACTTTCAGATTGTTACTAATGTAATACAGGTGTTAGACGCTAACCGTAAAGATGAATGGATTGACGTACATAACTTCAGGGCGCAGAAATACGGTAATGAATTGCATATAGATTGCCATATGACCCTGCCTAATTACCTTGATCTAAACCGGGTACATGAGGAGGTTTCGTTAGTGGATAAAATGATCAATAACAACGTTACCACAACAGAAATATTTATACATGCGGACCCTTGTTTGCCCGATTGTTGCCATTACTGCAGCATGCCTAATTGCCCTATACGGTCGGAACCTAAAACCGAGCATATTATCTGGACGATGGACAGGGTTATCCGTAATAAAAAACATTTTGAATAATGTATCAATTTAATGTACGTGTATATGGCCTGCTGATTAACGATGATCAGGAAATATTGTTGAGTGACGAACAGGAATATGGTATGCAGTTTACTAAATTTCCGGGTGGGGGATTGGAGTACGGCGAAGGAATGACCGATGGTTTAAAGCGGGAGTTTATGGAAGAATGCAATACCGAAGTTGAGGTGCTAAGCCATTTTTATACGACTGATTTTTTTGTAAAATCGGCTTTTAATGATTCGCAGATCATTAGCATATATTATTTGGTAAAGGCGGTATCTGTATTGAATGTGGGTATAAAAAATATTCAGTTTGATTTTGACGGGGAGGGGGAAGTGCTGCAGGCCTTTCGCTGGATAAAGCTAACGGATCTGAAACAGGAAGATTTTACTTTCCCGATTGATCAATATGTAGCAAAACTTTTAATTGACAGTAAAAGATAGTATATGAGCTTGGCAGAAAGAGATTTAAAAGTAATATGGCATCCATATACGCAAATGAAAACCGCCTTACCGCCAATACCCATAGTTAAGGGTGAAGGCACCTGTGTTTTTGATGAAGACGGAAAGAAATATATTGACGCCGTGTCTTCCTGGTGGGTTAATATCCATGGGCATTCACATCCCTATATCGCCAAAAAAGTTGCCGAACAATTAACTAAGCTGGAGCATGTGATATTTGCAGGCTTTACTCATTTGGGCGCAATTGAATTAGCAGAAAGATTATTGGCTATTTTACCCAAAAATCAGCAAAAGGCATTTTATACAGATAATGGCTCGACAGCCATAGAGGTAGCTATAAAAATGTGCCTTCAATACTGGCATAATCAAGGTAAAACAAAAACCAAAATACTGGCATTTAAAAATGCTTATCACGGTGATACTTTTGGAGCGATGGCTGTAAGCGGCCGAAGCGCATTTACTGCGCCATTTGATTCTATGTTGTTTGAAGTAGAATTCATTGACCTGCCAACTGCGGATAATATTAATCAACTTAAATCAAGGATTTCTTATTTACGCACTGAATTAGCCTGTTTTATATTTGAACCGCTGGTACAGGGTTCGGGCGGGATGCTGATGTATGAAGCCAAACACCTGGATGAGTTAATGGCGCATTGTCATGCAGAGGGGATACTATTAATTGCTGACGAAGTCTTTACCGGTTTTGGCCGTACGGGTAAGCCTTTTGCCTGCGACCATGTAACGCAACAGCCCGATATTATGTGTTTTTCAAAAGGGCTTACAGGGGGAACTATGGCTTTAGGTCTAACTACTTGTACCCGGCAAATATTCGATGCCTTTTTATCTGATGATCGTTTAAAAACATTGTTTCATGGTCATTCATTTACGGCCAACCCGATAGCATGCTCGGCTGCATTGGCCAGTTTAGATTTATTTTTAGAACCCGCAACAGCCGATAATATTAAACGCATTGAAACCGCACATCAGCAATTTGCTTTAAAAATAGCAGCACATCCAAAAATTAAAACGCAGCGACAAACCGGTACTATATTGGCAATGGAGTGGCAAACAGGTAGTGATACTTCTTATTTTAGTTCACTGCGCGATAAACTGTACCTGTACTTTTTAGATGCAGGCATTATTTTACGTCCGTTGGGTAATATTATTTACATTTTACCTCCGTATTGCATTACCAACGATGAGTTGAATTACATTTACAGCAAAATTGAGCAGGCGCTTGATGAAGTATAAATTATGGAACTAAACACTATTTTACCCGCTATAATTGCTGATAACGAGTTACACGCCCGTTGGTTAAATACCTTATCACTAATGGAAAATACCGGCGCGCGTAAAATCTCTGCCAGCGAAGACCCGGTTACGGTTACCTATATTATTTTAAAACATGCTGCCGAAGAGCATCGTCATGCTTTTTATTTAAAGAAGCAAATTGAAAAAATGGGCCAAGAGCTTTGCCCAACCTATGCTGATGAATACCTGGTAGCATCAAATTACAGTAAATATTATTTAAACATGCTGGATGTTGAAGTTTGCCGTTATTTAAAATCCACCTTAAAGCTAACGGGCCGCGAATTGCGGTTTGCCGCTTATTTGCTGGTAACCTATGCCATTGAAGTACGTGCTGATGAGCTTTACCCGATTTACCAGGAGGCGTTGGATACCGCAGGCAGCAAAATAAATGTGAAGTCCATAATATTGGAAGAGGAAGGACATTTAGAAGAAATGATTAACCAGTTGAAAAGTTTTTCTCCGGTATGGCAATTACATGCTGATAAGGCGGTTGAGCTGGAAACCCGTTTATTTAATGATTGGGTGGTAGCTTTAGGAAATGAGGTTAACTAAAAATTGAGAATAGCCCGTGAAGACACTATTTGATAGTGACTGTGAGGTCACAGCCATTGATTGAAAATTGGCTTAATAAGCGAGATACTCTGTAAATATTTGCTGCATAAAGGCTTTACCATACAGCAATGTTCTTTCCGTCAGGCTTTCGCCGGCATTTTTATTTTGTACGTAGATCATTTTCTGGCCCGAGTTATCGTAGGAAACAGATTGCTGTGGTGTCATGAATCCAAAA
>DASWOZ010000438.1:0-4857 GCA_036398535.1 Mucilaginibacter sp.
GGTTGTTTTGCCATACCGTAAAAATCGTTTACTAATTTGATATTTCTGTTATGTTTCTGTAAAAGATTGAAAAATATCGGGGCCCTCCTACACTTCACCCAATCCTCTCCAAAGGAGAGTGCTCAATATTTCTTTCCAAAAAGTTGGTTTGAAGTATAGCTTACTTTATAATATGGCCAATTAAGTGAACAATAATGATAGCCTTTGATAAAAAGGTAGCTAACAAAATTAATAGTGGTTTAGTTAATAGCGTTTCCATTTGCGGTTGTTTTACAAAACAAAAATGCTTGCTAAACCAATTACCACCCATGCTTTTTAGGTAAAATGCGGGATTTTATCGGTGAAATAAATGGATAAGTAGATGAAAATGCAATAAACAGAAACGCCCCGGTAAATGGGGCGCCTGTTTTATTGCATCAACTTAATAAAGTCATCAAATAAATACCTGCTATCATGCGGGCCGGGAGATGACTCCGGATGATATTGCACCGAGAATGCCTTTTTGTTTTTAACCCTGATCCCTTCTATCGACTGGTCATTCAGATTAACATGGGTGATCTCAACCTTGTCAGATGCACGTACCGCCTCGGGCACTACACCAAAACCATGGTTTTGTGAGGTAACCTCGCAATGGTTAATAATTATATTTTTTACCGGGTGGTTTAAGCCACGGTGACCGTTAAACATTTTTTTAGTCGGAATATCATTAGCCAAAGCTAATAACTGGTGACCTAAACATATCCCAAACATCGGCTTATCGGCAGCTAAAATCTCTTTTACCGTATCAATAGCATAAGGCATAGCAGATGGATCGCCCGGGCCGTTAGAGATAAAGTATCCTGTTGGGGCAAAATCCTTTTCCATTTCGGCAAAAGTGGTTTTGGCCGGGTAAACCTTGGCGTAAACATCGCGTTTATCAAAGTTACGCAGTATGTTTTTCTTCACACCCAGATCCAGTACCGCAACACGGTAAGGTGCATCTTCTTCGCCGAATGTATAAGATTCGGTAGTGGATACCTGTGAAGATAATTCCAGCCCGTCCATTGATGGCACCAGGTCCAGCTTAGCTTTTAATTGCTCAATATCCAATATTTCGGAAGATATAATAGCGTTCATCGCGCCCTTATCACGGATATGACGAACCAACTGGTGGGTATCAATATCAGATATACCAACAATATTTTGCTCCTGGAAATAATCCTGTATAGACTCATCAGCCTGTTTGCGGCTGTAGGCAATGTTATAATTTTTACAAACTAACCCGGCTATTTGTATATGTCCTGATTCTACCTCGTTATGCGTAATGCCGTAATTACCAATATGCGCGTTGGTAGCTACCATGATCTGCCCGAAATAAGATGGATCAGTAAAAATTTCCTGATAACCGGTCATCCCGGTATTAAAACATATTTCGCCGGATGTAGTACCTATCTTTCCTGCTGCTTTACCATGAAAAACGGTTCCATCAGCCAATAATAATACAGCCGGTAATTGGTTGAAATAAGTCATTGTTTAAAAAAGATTGAATGGTTAAAATAACGGCCTGACTGGTAAAAAGCGCCGTTAAAACGGATTGGAAAATGAAGTAAAACAACCTCTGAATTCACGGTGCAAAAGTAAGGAAAAATTTCGGATTTCGAATATTGGATTTCGGATTTATGCTGATATAATGTAAAATATGAATAATGATGGTGGTTGACTCACCCGCCTACGCTTCGCTGGGCGACCCTCTTTACCGCTTGCGGAAGAGAGGGTGATCGAGCATAGCGATAATCGGGTGAGTTCTCTGCAACAATGCCGATTAACTAATTCCAAAATCCAATATTCGATATTCAAAATAAAATTATCCTAACTTTGACTTTACTTATTAAAACAAATCTGCCATGTCTGTACATAAAGAAGTTAAGCGAATTACCACTCATATATTACAGGAAATGAAGAACCGCGGCGAGAAGATTGCCATGCTTACCGCGTATGATTACTCTATGGCAACCATTGTAGATAATGCCGGGATGGACATTATACTGGTTGGCGACTCTGCATCCAATGTAATGGCCGGATATGAAACAACGCTGCCTATTACACTTGATCAAATGATCTATCATGCCTCTGCCGTGGTAAGGGCTGCAAAACGTGCTTTGGTAGTGGTTGACCTGCCTTTTGGGACTTACCAGGGCAATTCAAAAGAAGCATTAAATTCGGCTATCCGTATTATGAAAGAGGCGGGTGCTCATGCCGTAAAACTGGAAGGCGGAATTGAAATTGCCGAATCAATAAGCCGCATACTCACTGCCGGGATACCCGTTATGGGGCACCTGGGTTTAACACCGCAATCCATTTATAAATTTGGTACTTACACAGTTAGGGCTAAAGAAACGGCCGAGGCACAAAAGTTAAAAGAAGATGCTTTAAAGCTGGAAGAACTGGGCTGTTTTGGCGTAGTGCTTGAAAAAATACCAGCCAACCTGGCTAAAGAGGTTGCAGAAAATTTACATATACCAACTATAGGCATTGGTGCAGGCCAGTATTGCGACGGGCAGGTTTTAGTGATACATGATATGCTGGGCATTAACAAAGGATTTAAACCCCGTTTTTTACGTCAGTACGCCGGGTTGTATGATGTGATGGATAATGCTATTAAAAATTACATTGGCGATGTAAAAGCAAAAAACTTCCCCGACGAAACGGAACAGTATTAACCCCCCCACCCCCTGAAGGGGGAGTTATTATATATAATGAACAAAATTGAATTTAAATATACTCCCTACGATATTACGGATAGTGATGTGCTATATGAGGACAACCATCTGATAGCTATTAATAAGCGGGCGGGAGATATTGTACAGGTGGATGATACCGGCGATGAGTCGCTGGACGAGAAGGTGAAAAAATACATCGCTAAAAAATACAATAAACCAAATGGTGCATTTTTGGGCGTGGTACACCGTTTGGACCGCCCGGTAAGTGGTGTAATTTTATTCGCTAAAACCAGCAAAGCTTTAGAGCGCATTAATAATATGTTTAAAGGGCGCGAAATGCATAAAACCTATTATGCGGTTGTACGCAAAAAACCCTATCCCGAAACAGGAAACTTGGTACATTGGCTGGTTAAAAATCCACAGAAAAACGTGACTAAAGCGCACGACCATGAAGTAAAAGGCAGTTTACGATCTGAATTAAATTACCGTTTGGTGGGCGAACTTAACGGCTATTATTTAATTGAGGTTGACCCAATAACCGGCCGACCGCATCAGATAAGGGTGCAGCTATCTACTTTGGGCAGCCCTATAGTAGGTGATAACAAATATGGCTACCCACGCGGCAGCCTGCGTAAAAGTATTTGCCTGCATGCCCGTAAATTGCAGTTTATTCACCCCATAAAAAAAGAACCTGTATTAATTATAGCCCCTGTACCACATGATGGTTTTTGGGAAAAGTTTGAAGGAATGATGATTTGACACCTACTTATAGGTCATATTATTTCGTATCTGAAAAAATTCTTTGTAATCGATTGCAAAAGTCACCGCTTTGTAATTATATTTGGTAACTAACTATAAACAAGAGAAGAAAAAATGAAATCATCCAATTTTGACAGGCGTAAGTTTATTAAAGAAACCGCTGCCGCCGCTGCAGGTATCGCCCTGCTATCGGGTTTGCCTAAAGAAACCCTTGCCGCTTATGAGCATTTAAACAAAAAAACAACTTTTGTTGAACCTGATAACCTGATTATGCCTAACCCAATTGCGCCAAGGTTAAAATTTGGTGTTGTTGGCATTAATCATACACACGTTAACGCCATGATTGAGGCAGTTAAAAGAGGCGGTGGTGAGTTTGTTTCTTTTTACGCTAAAGAGCCTGATCTTTCCGCTGCATTCGCACAAAAAAATCCGGGTGTTAAAATAGCCAAAAGCGAAAATGAGGTGTTAGAAGACCCATCAATCCAGGTTATTTTAAGCTCTATCATTCCTGATGAGCGCGCGCCTTTAGGCATAAGGGTAATGAAACACGGCAAGGATTATTTAGTAGATAAACCGGGCATCATCACCCTTGAGCAATTAGCAGAAGTACGTAAAATTCAAAAAGAAACCAAACGCATTTATAATATTATGTACAGCGAGCGTTTTGAAAACCGGGGAACTGTAAAAGCGGGTGAATTAGTTAAAGCCGGCGAAATTGGCAAGGTAATTCAAACCATTGGCATTGGGCCGCACCAAATTAACCCTAAAACCCGCCCCGAATGGTTTTGGGATAAAAAACGTTACGGCGGTATCATCTGCGATATTGGCTCACATCAGTTTGACCAGTTCTTGTATTTTACCGGCAGCACCAGCGCACAGGTAGTGGCTTCGCAGGTAGGTAACTTCCATAATACAGATCATCCGCTATTTGAAGATTTTGGCGATGTACTGGTACGTGGTAATGCAGGTATGGGCTATGTACGTAATGACTGGTACACGCCTGATGGCTTAGGCTCATGGGGTGATGGCCGTTTAACTATTTTAGGTACCGAAGGCTATATTGAGGTCAGAAAAAATATTGATGTTGGCTTGCCGGATCATGCAGGGAACCACGTTTATATGGCAAACCAAAAAGGTGTACAGGTTATTGATGCAAGCAAGGGCCCGCTTCCTTTTGGCGAATTATTTGTTAATGATGTATTGAACCGCACCGAAACGGCCATGACACAAGCGCATTGCTTTTTAGCTACCGAGATTGCACTAAAAGCGCAAAAAAATGCAACCATGATTGATAAACTGGCATAGTTAATTAGATTTATAAAATCTTTAAAACTTTTGTAAATCTTCGTAAGTATATTTTACCTTAAAATTTAAGGCCCCGTAGTTAACTACGGGGCCT
>DASWOZ010000439.1:0-1627 GCA_036398535.1 Mucilaginibacter sp.
CGCTCATTACTTAATCGCAATCTTTCTTCGGCTATCTGTTTAACTCTGCGGGCCTTTATAATTTCAGAAATATCCCTGGCAGAAGCATACAATGTTCCATCGGGCAATTGGGCGGCATTCCACGACAGCGATTTATATTCGCCATCGGCACAACGGTACCTGTTACAAAAAAGCAAAACAGTTTCATTGCGGTTCAGGGCCGCATATTGTTCCAGGGTTCCGGGCATGTCATCGGGGTGCACAAAGCTTATAAAATGTTTAGCCAACAAATCGCCGTCGGTATATCCCAGTGCATCTTTAAAAGCGCAATTAGCCTTTATAATGCGGCCGTCGGGCGAAAAATGGCACAACAGATCGGGCGAGCGGTTAAACAGCACATCGAGGCCGGCAGCATAGTCAACATACTTTAAATCAACAGCGCTTTCCATTTTTTCAATTAATTACTGATATTGAAATATTACACCGCCGGGTAAAGTACGGAAAGCTATGCAATCATATTTTGTTCATTTTAATCAGTTGGATAAACCGGCTGGTCATTTATTGTTGTGCAATGGTATCCTTACCCGCCTTGGGTGCAGAAGTAACACCTTTTACGTGGACGGAAATAATACTGGTATGCGGCATACCCAGTGTTGAGCCGGGAATTATCTTAAAGAAATATTTAAAATAAGTATTCATAATATCCTGTGATTCTTTAATATATGCAACTTCAAAATCGGAGTCTGTAAAAGGCACCAAAGGGATTCCGTAAATCATGTTTCCCTTATCATCCACATATACCGAGAACGAATAATAGAAATCACGATAAGCCTTATTAATTACAATATCAAAAGTAGGGTCGAGGTAATCGTCAGAAGTATCAAAGTTATTTTGTATAGTAGGCACAGTTTTACGTTGTACAGCCCTTACCATCGGGCTTCTGCTAATTAGTTGTACCGGCTGCCTTGCGGCAAATGCTTTTTTATAATCACTATTAGCCTTAACAACCAATTTGCTGATGAAGGCGCTGTCCCTGCGGCTCGGCCTGCGTAAAATGGTGCTATCGCTGTGCAATGTGTTTTTGATGTAGTTATCGGCATATAAAATCATGTATACTTTGGCCCCGGTAACATCAATTAACCCGTTTTTATAGTTAAGTATTTCGAGCATCAGGCTATCCTTATTCATCTTTTTAACCTTGAGCCAGGTGCGGGCCGTATTAAAAATAGAATCATAACCACGGCTTAGCGGGAAATTAATCAGTTGTTTTTTAATCGGGCTGTAAATGCGTGTAGAATCATCCGAAATAAAACTCATTTTCCACTGCGGCTCAAGCTGATAACCGTACTCGTTAAAAGATAAGCCATTTTTCATACGACGGGCTACCTCAGTGTAAGTAATGCCTTGTATTGATTTGAAGGAGATGAGATCTTTAGCGCCGTTATGAGCAACAATGCCCTTGCGTTTACAACCGGCATTAACCAAAGTAATTAATATAAGCAATATTAAACCACACGTTTTGATGGCTTTTTGTGGGATACCCAGCATAGGTTACAGATATATTTTATTGATACCCGAATATAAAATTGTTTTACCGATTACCCCAATTTGCAGCAAAAATTAATCATCGTGGCCGTAAAAGCGGTTC
>DASWOZ010000440.1:0-2597 GCA_036398535.1 Mucilaginibacter sp.
CAAATTAAAGTGTTTGGCAAACAGGTAATCCCTTTGATCGCCGGATGGTACGGCCATTACCGCCCCTGTTCCGTAGCCCGCCAATACATAATCAGCTATCCAGATAGGTACTTTCTCGTTATTCAACGGGTTTAATACGTAACTGCCCGTAAACGCGCCCGATACCGTTTTAGCATCAGCCATACGGTCCAGCTCTGATTTCTTTTTAGTCTGCTCGATGTAAGCTTCTATATCACCCTTTTGTTCAGGTGTGGTCAGTGCCGAAACCAATTCATGCTCGGGCGCTATTACCAAAAACGTAACGCCAAAAATGGTGTCCACACGTGTGGTAAATACTTCTATGTTATGAGTTGTGAGTTGTGGGTTATGACTTTTATCTATTGGAAACTTCACGCTGGCACCCGTACTTTTGCCTATCCAGTTACGCTGCATTTCTTTTAAAGGCTCGGGCCAGTCAATCGTGTCTAATCCCTGTAAAAGGCGTTCGGCATAGGCGGTTATGCGCATGCTCCACTGCATCATTTTCTTTTGCTCAACAGGGTAACCGCCACGCTCGCTAAACCCGTCCTTCACTTCATCATTGGCTAATACCGTACCCAAAGCCGCGCACCAGTTTACAGTGCTTTCACGCAGGTAAGTTAACCTATATTTTAATAGCTCTGCCTGCTGTTGTTTAAAATCCATGGCATTCCACACGGCAGCGGTAAAGTTTAACACTTCATCATCGCATACCGCGTTAATACCTGCCGAACCGTTTTTTTCAAAATGTTCAACCAGTTTGGCAATGCGCTCCGCCTTATCCGCATCTTTATTGTACCAACTGTTAAACAGCTGCATAAATATCCACTGCGTCCACTTGTAAAAATCGGGCGAGCTGGTGCGTACTTCTCTGCTCCAGTCAAATGAAAAACCAATTTGATCTAACTGGCGGCGGTAAGTGGCGATGTTGGCCTCTGTAGTTACCGCGGGGTGCTGCCCGGTTTGTATGGCATACTGTTCTGCCGGCAACCCAAATGAGTCATAACCCATAGGGTGCAGCACGTTAAATCCTTTTAAACGTTTATAGCGTGCAAAAATATCAGAAGCAATATAACCCAGCGGGTGCCCCACATGCAGTCCGGCTCCAGACGGGTACGGAAACATATCCATTACATAATATTTAGGTTTGGCAGATCTGTCTTCGGCTTTAAACGTTCCGTTATCTGCCCAAAACTGCTGCCACTTTTGCTCTATATCTTTAAATTGATAATCCATGAGTATTTTACTGTGGCTGCGAAATTAAGAAAATCCGGTATTAGTTCAGTAGCTATTTCTTATGATAGTAATTGATATGTCATGTTCAATGTTAATTTATGTTAATTTATCACTTCAAATCCTATCACTCGGGCTTTAGTTTTATATTTGCCGTAAGTGAGATCAAAAAATAATAAAATATTGCTAAGCCTGGTGTTTATGGTTGTCTTTACTTTAAAGATGGCTGTTTCGGTTGCGCCTTTATTTTTATCTCTTAATAACAAAACCATCACCGCTGTAATTACCCAGTTAGAGCTTGACGGCAAAACTGATAAGGACAGCACCGAAAAAGGCAATACAGAAAAAGATAATGCCGAAAAAGACCTGCTAAAAGACAAAAAGTTTTTTGATGAATATATGCTGCATACCTCTGTAGCTGCCATTATTTTAACTCAAACCAATGTACTGCATAATAAGGAGCATTCCTTGTATATGCAACTACATCATCCCATAGTGCCCACCCCTCCTCCAAACGTATAAATGAACTCCGTACCGGTTTTTGCCGGTTAATCAATTCATTTATTATTTCATTTTATTATTTCATTTTGTATGGAGCAACAAGGGTTTGCTATGGGTAGCCTTAACCTAAAAAAATATTTTTTAGCTAAAAATTTAAAAAAAGATCTTCCGGCAAGTATTGTCGTGTTTTTGGTAGCATTACCGCTATGTCTGGGCATTGCCCTGGCATCCGGCGCGCCGCTTTTCGCGGGTGTGTTAACCGGTATAATTGGTGGTGTGGTAGTGGGCGCATTAAGCGGCTCGCAACTAAGCGTAGCCGGGCCGGCCGCGGGTTTAACCGTAATTGTACTGAATGCCATCACTTCCTTAGGGTCATATGAAGCCTTTTTATTAAGCCTGGTAATTGCCGGTGCATTCCAGATCATTCTGGGGTTGGTAAAAGCCGGCACCATTGCCAATTATTTCCCGTCTGCTGTAATTGAGGGTATGCTGGCTGCCATTGGTATTATTTTAATACTCAAGCAGTTTCCGCATGCAGTAGGTTTTGATAAAGATTTTGTGGGCGATGAAGGCTTTAACCAGGTTGACGAAAGTAATAGCTTCTCTGAGATCCTCAGGGCTGTTTCTAAAATAAATTATGGCGCGGTTATCATCAGCGCGGTTTCACTGCTGTTGATGATCTATTGGCCTAAATTTAAAAAGGTAGCCATGATACCCGCGCCGCTACTGGTGGTAGTAATGGGTGTAGTTTTAAGCCTGGTATTTACAAACACCAGTTTGGCCCTGCGCGATAAACAGTTTGTACAGATCCCCGCGGTGCAAAACGCCACCGAATTTTTTGCCTT
>DASWOZ010000441.1:0-8368 GCA_036398535.1 Mucilaginibacter sp.
AGGGCGCGTTAATAATAACGGATGCTAAGCGCAGCACTAAGCAGGTAACGGCGCTTGGGTATTTAGGGTTTTAAGCTGTAAAAGGCTTGTCAGTTGAAAAGAGATTTGACAACTTTTTAAAAGCCGTCAGATCTAATGACATACTACAATATACAGTATGAGTAATATTAATACTGCCCTATTGACAGTAAAACCAGGGTACAGGCATATTCTGTTTCAATGCCTTTTTCATTTGCGATACGCTGCAAGTCGGAGTTTTCGGTACCGGGGTTGAATATAATACGTTTTGGATGGGTATTGATGATATAATCATACAAAGGCGGCTGGTTTTGCGGGCCTACATATAAGGTGATGGTATCAATATCATTGTGAATAGTTTCGGGTTTTTCAATAGGTACGCCTGCCACTTCGCCGGTTTTTATACCTACGTTCACAATGCTGTGCCCGTTGCTAACCAAACGGTTGGCAGCCAGATAAGCATACCTGCTTGCATCCGGAGTGGCACCTAATACTAATGTTTTTTTATCAGCCATGGCTAATTTATTCTTTATTAAGGTATAGTCAAATTTCGTGCTAATTGTTTATTGGGCGGTCAGGCACGGGTCACAAAAATAAATTAAAAATTTCCTGAAATGTTTTAAGTGGTCAATCGTCTATATCTTTAAAGAGAAATACAATTGACAACAACAGCCTTAATGTTAGAAGAAAAAAACAGCAATGTCATACAAGCAATTAAATTGTATGGAAAAAACCTGCTGGGCTTTATTCGCAGAAGGGTAAAGAACGATGCCGATGCCGAGGACATTCTGCAGGATGTTTGGTACCAGTTTAGCGCGCTTGTAAATACTGAGCCTATTGAACAGACAGGTGCCTGGCTGTACAGAGTAGCGCGGAACAAGATAACGGATAAGCATAAAAAGAAATCAGAAACCCTGTTAGATGATTACCTGACAACAGATGATGAAGAGGACTCGTTTGATTTTAAAGAAATACTGTTAGCAGACGACAAAACGCCGGAAACTGAGTACCTGCGTAACCTGTTTTGGGAGCAATTATTCATTGTGCTGGATGAACTGCCCGAAGAACAACGGCAGGTATTTATATGGCATGAGCTGGATGATATGCCTTTTCAGCAAATAGCAGAACTTACCGGTTTAAATACCAATACATTGGTGCTGCGTAAGCGTTATGCCGTGCTGCATTTAAGGGACAGATTGAAACAATTGTATAAGGAAATTACAGAATATTAAAATTAGAAAAATGAAAAAGATATTTTTTGAAAAAAAAGCATTATTTATTCCGCTGATATTAGCCGCTTTTTTTGGTATAAGCTACATCGTAATGGAGCTTTGGAATAATATACTGCCCGTAGTGTTACACGTTGGCGCAGTTACGTACTGGCAGGCTATGGGCATATTTGTTTTATGCAAGTTACTGTTTGGCTTTGGCCGTGGCGGCCGTGGTGGTGCGCCGTGGATGCGTCACCGTATGGAAGAACGGTTTAAAAACATGACGCCCGAAGAGCGTGCGGCGTTTAAAGCAAAATGGCAACAACGCTGCGGAAAAAGAGGCTGGGGAAACAGGCACCCATTTGAAGCCGAATGGGATAACAACGCTGCCGAAGAAGCTGCTAAATCAACAGAATAAAAACTATAAAACTCGACTCACAATGGACGATGTACTTATATTTACTACTAATGTAACCGAACCAGAAGAGGTTAGCGAGGTAATGCCCCTGCTAACTGCTGTACCGGCGATTAAAGAATGGAACTTTGACCTAGATGATTGCGACCGTATACTAAGAGTGGTATCGCAAAATATTTCGCCACGATTTATTGAGATATTGATGCAAAATGCAGGGTTTAGCTGTATGGAGCTACAGTATTAATATTTAACCAGGTCATTGCCCGCCCGTGAAACGGTTTGTGCGCGAAGCTATCTCGTTGATTAATTATGAACGCGGCGAGATGGCTGCACCGCTCAATTTGATAGCGCTCCCCTGTTTCACAATAACATGGAGGAACCACCCTTTAGAATTTTGCGAAACGTTATACCTCGCAATGAATTTTTACTTTAACCGATAATTATCCTGTTCAATAAAGCGATTTGCCCGGCGTGGTAGATCTGGTGCTGGATGAAGCCATACACTAATTCCTTGTAGGTAGTTACCGGTTGGTTGCCGCGTTTGTCAATAATGGGTTGATTCCAATTATCTTCGGGGAAATCCTGTATGGTTTTTACCAGGTTAACATTAACCAGCTTTAAGTCGGCAATCCATGTTTTCCATTTTTGTTCGTCCGGCGCGCCGGTTGCGGGCCAATCGCCACTTAGGGGCAGGCTTGCGGGCTTTTCATTCAGGCGATCTATTACTTCTTCTGTCCAGCTAAGCATATGCAGAATTATTTCGGCAATATTATGTATCGCTCCGCTTGGTTTTTCATAAGCCGATTCAAAAGTTACCTGGCTTAGTATATCATATATCGGCAGACCGTACCAGGGCTGTCCGGAACATGTATTTTCTAATTCTTGCTGCAGTTTTTCGGAAGTGGTCATGATGGAGATGTATAATCGTCGCTAAATTAACAAAATCGTCACTACAATACCCGGGCCGTCATTGCGAGGATGCGCGGGGAGTTAGTGGTGGTGCGGTGTTTATTCAGATTTGTTAGTTTATTTACAGTATCCCTCCCGCTGCTACTGCGCAATTTATCCCGTCGATAGCAGCGGAGATAATACCGCCCGCGTAACCGGCGCCTTCGCCGCAGGGATATAACCCTTTTACCTGCGGGTGTTGCAGGGTTTTTTTGTCGCGCGGGATTTTTATTGGCGATGACGTGCGCGACTCTACCCCTACCAGTATCGCTTCGTTGGTAAAATATCCCTTCATCTTTTTGCCGAACACGGGCAGCGCTTTTCGTAGCCGTTCGTTTATCCAGTGGGGTAATACTTCTTTGAGTTCCACACTGTTGGTGCCAGGCAGGTAGGAGTTTTTGGGCAGATTGGTAGACAAGCGGTTATTCACAAAATCGACCATGCGCTGGGCCGGGGCTACCAGGCTACCGCCGCCTGCATGGAAAGCCGCGTGCTCTACCTGCTGCTGAAAGTGCAGCATTTTAAACGGATCGTCGTTATTGCCTGCTACATCCTCTAAATTGATCTGTACAACGGTTCCCGAATTGGCATACGGGTTATTCCGCTTACTCGGGCTCCAGCCGTTGACCACGATCTCGTTTGGCGCGGTGGCGCAAGGGGCAATGATACCACCGGGGCACATGCAAAAAGAGAACACGCCCCGGTTATCTACCTGCTCTACCAGGTTATAATAGGATGGCGGCAAATCCGGGCCGCGGTATTCGCAATGGTATTGTGCCTGATCGATGATTTGCTGCGGGTGCTCAATGCGTACACCCAGGGCAAAGGGTTTGGCTTCAATCAATATATTTTGGCGATGTAGCATTTCAAATACATCGCGCGCGGAATGGCCTGTGGCTAAGATAACGGCATTTGCACTTAGCTTTTCGCCGGATGCCAGTTGTACACCCTTGATTTGGTCGAACTCGACCAGCAGCGCGGTTACTTTACTGTCGAAATGAATTTCGCCGCCCGCGTTTAATATCGTTTCGCGGATGGCTTCGATAATTTGCGGCAGTTTGTTGGTGCCGATGTGCGGGCGGGCATCTACCAGTATAGCTGCCGGGGCGCCATGGGCCACAAAGGTTTGGAGCACGCCGTTTACATCGCCGCGTTTGGTGCTGCGGGTGTACAGCTTCCCGTCCGAATAGGTGCCCGCGCCACCCTCGCCAAAGCAATAGTTGGATTCGGGGTTGACCAGGCCCTGTTTGTTGATGTTGGCCAGGTCGCGGCGGCGGTCTTTTACGGCCTTGCCCCGCTCAATGATGATGGGTTTTAGCCCGAGCCCGATACATTGTAAAGCGGCGAACATACCCGCGGGCCCCGCGCCTACGATGATAACGGGTTTGCCATTTTTTATGTTGGGGTAGTTCACCGTATAAGTTTCGGGGTGATAGGGCTGCTCTATAAATACCTTTACCTGTACGCGGTAAACTACCCTGCGGCCACGCGCGTCGATAGAGCGTTTGAGGATTTGGGTACCCGTAATTTTTTGCGGTGTAATATTTAGTGCCGATGCGGCGAGTTTTAGTAAAGTGCCTTCATCTTCCTGCTGCCCGGGCGGGCAAATGAGCTCAATTTCTTTGATCATACGGTTGCCGGGTTTTTATCACGGATAGGGCAAAGATAGGAAAATAGGCTAATATTTATTTTTAGTCAATTTTTAGATTATGGGTTGTTTTGTAAATTTCGTTGGCGTTGCCACCAGTAAGTGCAGCTATGCTAAAAAGACCACTTTAATATTATATCCCATTTGTCGGTGACAAACACCAACAAAAAGCTGAATATGTTTCCATTGCTGTGATTGTTTGCTGAAACAAATATTAGCTCAAGCGACAACGACTTTTTATACAAGAATTATACAAGATGCAAAATTTGTTATGTATTTTTTTTATTATATTATATTGATATACAATATAATAAGCATTATATATATACATATATAAAAATTTGTTGCGATTTTGTTATTAAAATATTTTGTTTTATGATTTTTATTTGTAATTTTGAATTGCTAAAACATTATAAAATGGAAGCAGTTAATAAAGCCACAACGGAAAAGGTTGATAAAAAACCCGTCGAGAGAAGTGCCGAAAACCCTGCAATATCCATCGAAAAGGGAATTTCTTTCGTAGATAGCATAGCCAAAAACTTTTCACCTACCCAATGGGTTACAAGAGAGGATATAGAGGCGGTATTAAAGACAAAGGGTTTACACAGGCCAATTGCCGCTACAGTGCAATACGGAATAATTTCAAGAAATAAAAACCTATATCAAATATCGCCTACCTATAAGGAATTGATTAACCCAATATCCGAAAACGAGGTAAAGAAAATAAAAATTCAATTTTTCAGTTCTCCAAAACTTTATGCTGAATTAATTGAAAAATACGATGGGCACGTCGTTCCATCCGATTTAAAAGTGCATTTAATTAGATTTCACAATATAGCTCCAAATGCCTCTAATGATGTAGCTGAATTATTTTTTCAAAATGCGAGGTTTGCTGGAGTTATTTCAGATAATAATATTTTGAACGTTTCTGTGGTATCAGACCCATCTGTTATCACACCACCACAAGTGGCGGCTAAATCAACCGATATTCCAGTTAATGTAGAAAATTCTGAAGCCGGAGTGTTGCGACTGAAACAATTAGAGGATGAAAAGAATAGAACCAAGCTACTTTCAGAAGTTAACAATCCTATTACTTATAAAATACCGTTGTCGGAGAAAAAAAATGCGGTGTTAACCTATCCTCATGAATTAAATGAAAAGGATATACAAATACTGAAAAAGTATATTGAATTACTTGAATTAGGCTTAAATTAAAGGGGCAAGCCTAATTGACATTACCCCTATATGTTCGCTAAAACATTATATACAATTATACAAAATAAGAAATGAAAAAGGGCAAATAAATGCCCTAATTTAAAAATCGTTGTCGAAAGCGGCAAGATTACGGACTGCAAATATATACAGCCCTAACCTCGGTAAACAGCCATCTCATGAGTGGTCTCTCATTAGGCGAAAGTGTTTATCGGGGCTTTCTTGTATACAAATATACGAAAAGGTTGTAACTTTATAAAATGCTAAACGCACTTGAAATTCGAAACCGTATAAAAGAGCTAGACTCTAAACATTACAATTTTTTTAAAAGCGCCAATGCCTCTACACTTAGCTTTATCGATATTGTAACCGGCAAAATTATATTCAAAACAGGGATTGTTTAGACCTAAAAATATGAGAAGAAATGAAAGCAGTTTTAGAAATCGAAGAATAATTGATATGGCAGACGATAAGAAAAACCCCGAACGCCTGTGTTTGAAAGGCGGCGACCTGTTTAGCATATAAGATTCTTCGCTATGCTACCCATGACAGACCTATTTTATCTGTTATGTCATTGCTGTAAAGGTTTATTAATTCGGTAACAGAATTTTAACATACCAATCCATCCATCTCAATTCCCGCCATGTCATTGCGAAACAAGGGCAATGCAGGGGATATGTGTGGTTGAAGCAATCTCGTCGCTGATAGATAACGGGCCAGCCTGTCGGGACGAGATTGCCACGCTACGCTCGCAATGACATATCTTTTATTTAATTATACCAATTACCCATCCCAATATCCTCCACTCTCTTTCAATTAACTATATTTGACATAATGTCATTAACCGTGGGCAATTGTAACAACGGTATGTGTTTTGTACTCTAAGTATAAATTTAAACTATAAAAACAATTAAAATGAGAAAGCTATTCACAGCAATATTATTAGTAGTGGCTACGATGTCGTTAAGCTCATGCAGCTATAACAGCATGGTACAAATGGACGAGAACGTTAAGGCAAAATGGGGAGCGGTGCAAAGCCAGTACCAACGCCGTGCCGACTTGATACCTAACCTGGTTAATACCGTTAAAGGTGTGGCCAATTTTGAAAAAAGTACCTTGGTTGATGTAACTGAGGCCCGCGCCAAAGCTACCGCCATGACGGTTGACCCAAGTAAACTAACACCTGAAACTATCCAGAAATTCCAGGCTGCACAGGGCCAGTTAACTACTGCCTTAAGCCGTTTAATGGTGGCATCAGAAAACTATCCGACATTAAAAGCTAACGATAACTTTACCGCTTTACAGGCGCAGTTGGAAGGTACCGAAAACCGCATCAACATTGCGCGTTTAGACTTTAACACCGCCGTGCAGGAATTTAACAGTAAGATTCGTTCGTTCCCGGCTAATATTACAGCCAAGATGTTCGGCTTTACCGAAAAAGGTTATTTCCAGGCAGAAGCAGGTGCTAATAAAGTGCCTACAGTACAGTTTTAATAATTAGTGATTGAGTGAATTTTGAATGAGCAAATATTATAAATCGCTTCAAAATTTACTTAATCACTAATTCACTCAATCAATCATTACCAAAATGGCCATATTTAATGACGAGGAGCAGCAGCGGATACGCGCTGCGGTAGAGGATGCCGAAAAAAACACCTCGGGCGAAATACGTGTTTGCCTGGAAAAAAATTGCAGCGAGGACGTGTTGGACCGTGCCGCGAAATACTTTCATAAGCTGGATATGCATAAAACCAGGCTGCGCAATGGCGTGCTTATTTATATGGCTACCGTAGACCGTAAGTTTGCCATTATTGGCGATGCGGGCATTAATAAGGTAGTCCCCGAAAACTTTTGGGATGATGCTAAAGAAGCCATGCTGGCCCATTTTAAATACGGCAACCTGATTGAAGGCATTACCACTGGCATAGCCATGGCCGGCGAGCATCTGCAAAAATATTTTCCACACCAGATGGATGATAAAAACGAATTGTCTGACGACATCGCCTTCATGGATGGCGAATAAACCTAAGCACATGTTTAAAAAATTTCTTTTTGTTGTTAGTTTCCTGCTAAGTGGTTACGTGGCTATGGCGCAGGATTACCCGCCGAAATCCAGCACGCTGGTTACGGATTATACTAACACGCTTTCGGCAGATGAAAAACAACGGCTGGAAAATAAGCTGGTCGCGTTTGACGATTCAACTTCTACACAAATAGCGGTAGTGATCATTAAGTCTATAGGTGATTACGATATTAACGAGTATGGCGCGGGCCTGGGCCGTAAATGGGGCATAGGCGCCAAAGGGAAGAATAGCGGCATTTTAGTATTGGTTGCCTTAAACGACCATAAGATGACCATCCAAACCGGCTACGGCGAGGAAGGCGCATTACCGGATGTTATAGCCGAACAAATACGGGTAACCGATATGAACCCTTTATTTAGAGCCGGCGATTATTACGCTGGCTTAGATAAAGGCACAGATGATATTATAAAATATACCAAAGGTGAGTACAAAGCTGATCCTAAAAAGGCCAGACATGAAAAATCAGGTGGCGGGTCAATTGGTTTTATCATCATTATTGTGATCGTTATTTTAATACTGGTCTTCCGTAACCGTGGTGGCGGCGGTCAAATTATTGGCAGTCGCGGCGGTGCAAGTCCGTTTTGGTGGTTCCTGGCCGGCTCAATGCTTGGCGGCGGCGGTAATCGTGGTGGCGGTGGGTTTGGCGGAGGTAGTAGCGGCGGCGGTGGATTTGGTGGATTTGGCGGCGGCGATTTTGGCGGCGGCGGAAGCGGCGGAAGCTGGTAGATTAGTGGCCAGAAATTGATTAATTAGCGATTAGTTAGATCTTGTGGATTAGCTATGACCTCAGTTTATACAAATGGATAAAATTGAAAAGTGGAAAACGCTTTCG
>DASWOZ010000442.1:0-11396 GCA_036398535.1 Mucilaginibacter sp.
TAGCCAACCGTATTATATTTAATAAATTCATGGTCAAAAACCTGTCCCGGGTTCTCTACTTCAGCGTCATACAATAGCCTTTCTATACCTTGTAACAAGGCCATATCGCCATTGATACTAACCTGCAGATACAGATCGGCCAGTTGGGTGGTAATACCCATTATTCCTTTTACATTTTGAGGATTCTTAAAACCCATTAAACCCGCCTCATGCAAAGGGTTTATCGCAATTATTTTTGATCCATTCTCTTTTGCCTTTTGTAAAGCAGTAAGCATCCGCGGATGATTTGTACCCGGATTTTGACCCATAATGATAATTACATCGGTATTGTAAAAATCATTTAAGGTTACCGTCCCCTTCCCTATTCCAATAGACTCGGCTAAAGCTACGCTGGTTGACTCGTGGCACATATTTGAGCAATCGGGCATGTTATTGGTACCAAATTCCCGCACAAATAACTGGTAGGTAAATGAGGCTTCATTACTGGTGCGGCCCGAAGTATAAAAAGCAGCTTCATCAGGCGATGCTAAGCCATTTAAATGTTCGGCTATTTTCTTAAACACATTGTCCCAACTAATGGGTTGATAATGTGTCCCTCCTTTGGGTAAATAAACAGGTTGGGCTATCCTGCCTTTTTTGCCTATCTCATAATCATTTAGTTTAGCCAGATCAGCCACTGAATTTTTCGCAAAAAATTCATCCGTCAGTTTTTTAGTAGTGGCTTCTTCCGCAAATGCTTTTGCCCCGTTTTCGCAATATTCCGCAATTGGCGAACGATCATCATCCGGATCGGGCCATGCACAACTGGAGCAATCAAAACCACCTTTCTTATTCATATGGAACAGGCCGTTCATTCCCCGCACAGGCCCAGCTTCTGCCAGCACATCATTCATAGCCGCAATAACAGCAGGAATACCCGCCGCCCACTTTTTAGGTTCAGTTACCTTTAAATCCAGTAGCTCTTCCGGATTTTCTTCCGCCGGTTGTTCTTTAATCTTGTTCATGATTTACCATAGCCAGTGGATTTGGATAATTATCGCTTTGGTCTTCATCCACATTATCCAAACATGTAAAATCTTTTTCAATCAATAAATGCAACTTGCCATTTTGTTCAAAACCAACTCTGTCTGTATTTGCCAATTCCTTTACCATTTTTTTTGGCATATACACCGTTACAATATTATTTTTAAAATCGGCGGCCAATTGATCTTTGCCTGCACATTGCAGTACATATACCAATTCATCGTCGCCAAAATTTACTATTTCTTTTAAATAGCCTTGTTTTAATAATTGTGCCACATCCGGGCGGTTAAGGCGGTAACGTAACGAGTTGTGTTTAATGCGTAATTTCATAATCGGGTATTAATATGCGGTGAGCCATAGTGTATATATTAAATCGCCGGCCACGTAAAAAACCAACCAGCGTTATATTAAATTCTTCTGCCAATTGTACGGCCAGACTTGATGGCGCACCTACCGCGGCAATGATATTGATGCCCGCCATCGCGGCCTTTTGTACCAATTCAAAACTGGCCCTGCCACTTAGCATCAGTACATAGTTGTTAAGTGGTAACCAGCCTTCATTTATAGCGGCGCCTATCAATTTATCTAAAGCATTATGCCTGCCTACATCTTCGCGCATCAATAATAATTGGCCTGTTGTGTTAAACAAGGCAGACGCATGCAGGCCACCGGTATCTTCAAAAACACGCTGATGTTGGCGAAGAATATCTGGTAACTGATATAATATCTCTGAGTTGACTTGATTACCTTCCGCTTGGTGAACAAATGTACTTACTGTGCGTATAGCATTAATTGAACCCTTACCACAAACGCCACAGCTGGACGTAGTATAAAAATTGCGTTCCGTATTTTGCAGATTTGGTATTATACTATTGTTTAAGCTAACCTGAATCACATTTTCTTTATTTTCAGCACAGGCTATAAAGCAGTGACCGATGTTCGATAGATCCGACAATGTTTTGATTATCCCCTCTGTAAATAAAAAACCGGCTGCCAACTCGGCATCATTACCGGGTGTACGCATGGTAACCGATACATTTCGCACCTGTCTTTGATTATTGGGGCCATATTCCAGCCGTATTTCTAACGGCTCCTCAATAGCCAGCGCATCGAAAGTATCTGCACTTTCAAAAGCGCTTACTTTAACAACCGGTAAACGGGTAATTGAACTATCAATCATTATAATTATACAATTTAAATTAGCAGATTGTTCTGCAATTGTTGAGTTTAAATGCAGTTGATATTGAACTATTATTAACAACAATTAATTTATATTTGTTATACCACAATTATGAAGGAACTACAAGACATTGTAACTGCTTTTGACAAAGCCAATAAAGACGGCAAACAAACCGCTTTAGCAACTGTGGTGCATGTGGAAGGATCATCTTATCGCCGGGCCGGGGCGCGTATGCTGGTAACAGATGATGGTCAACTTACCGGAGCCATAAGCGGTGGTTGTTTAGAAGGCGATGCCTTACGCAAGGCAAGATTGGTAATGGCGCAAAACAAACCAATGCTGGTTACCTACGATACTACTGATGATGACGATGCCAAATTGGGCGTTGGTTTAGGATGCAATGGTATTATACATATATTGATAGAACCCATTTTTACCGATAAACAGGATAACCCTATAGCTTTATTTAAGTTGTTTTTAAACAAGCGGGAACCTGTAGTATTAGTGACTTTGTTTACTTTGAATGATAAGCAGGCGCCACAGCCCGGAACTTGTATATTACTAAAAGAGAACGAAGAATTATACGGTACGTTCCCTGATGAAACTATAAAAGATGCCTTATTAACTGACGCTAAGGATGTATTAAAAAACGGCAATTCGGTAACTAAAACCTATTTATACGGCGATAAGTTCACCTGTTTTATTGAGCTTTTGCAACCTACTGTTTCGTTAATCATTTTTGGCGCGGGTAATGATGCTATTCCGTTGACACAGCTTGCTGCTATTTTAGGATGGCATATAACTTTAATTGACGGGCGGGCCAATTACGCGGTTGCAGCACGTTTCCCATTAGCTAAATGCATTATTATAGCTAAGCCTGACCAGGCGTTACCACAAATTGTATTGGATAGCCGTACTGTTATTGTGTTAATGACACATAATTATAACTATGATATGGCGGTATTAAAACAACTACTACCATTAGAGCTTACTTATATAGCTGCCCTTGGGCCTAAAAAGCGATTGGAACGCATGCTGGATGAATTGCAGGAAGATGGACAAGAGATTACGCCAACGCAATTAAAAAGCATTTACGGCCCTGCGGGATTAGATATAGGTTCAGAAACTTCTGATGAGATCGCTTTATCTATACTATCCGAGATACAGGCTATCCTTAAAAAAAGAAATGGCACCTCGTTACGTGAGAAAGCAATTATTCATAACCGCACCGCCGAACAGATCATATTACAGGAACAACCAAGCCCAAGTTTAAACCCGGTTAATTGATGACAGGTGTAATTATTTTAGCTGCAGGGTCGTCCAGCCGTTTGGGTGAGCCTAAACAAAACCTGGTTTTTCAGGGGCAAACGCTGTTGCAAAAAGCTATTCAAAACGCATTGGATTCGATCTGTGATTGTGTAATGGTAGTGTTGGGTGGCAATGCCGAAGTGATACAGCCAACCCTTGCAGATCAAACTATTCCTATTATTTACAATCCCGATTGGCAAGAAGGTATGGCTTCATCTATACGATATGGATTAACCGAATTACAAAAAATATTACCAAACGCAACAGCAGCTATATTAATGCTTTGTGACCAGCCTTTTGCTGATGCAGCAATTTTGAATCAGCTAATCCAAAACAAAATAATCACCAATAAAAATATTGTTGCCAGTTCTTATAATGGCACAGTAGGGCCGCCGGCATTGTTTGATGTAAGCTATTTTCCGGAACTGTTACAACTAACAGGCAACGAAGGTGCTAAAAAACTATTATTAAAATATGCAGAGGATGTGACTACTATACCCTTTTTGTTAGGTGCAATAGATATTGACACGGCAGGCGATTACAAGAACCTGGAGAATGATTTTTAATTGGCAAGATTTACGAAGTTTTTGAAACTTCGTAAATCTGAAAATCCATTTTTATTTAGCTGTAAACTTGTATATCGTTTGTGTTTTATAAACCTCACCCGGTTTAAGTGTGGTTGAAGCAAACTCCGGCTGGTTGGGCGCATCAGGGAAGTGTTGGGTTTCCATGGCAAATGCCGTGTTTTTAGCATCCTTTTTACCGCCGCGTATGGTATTGTTACCGCCCATGCCATTGCCTGTATAAAACTGTAGTCCGGGTTCATCTGTATAAACATCCATTTCAATACCGCTTTTATCGCCTTTTGCGCGGGCTACCGGGGTTTTTATGGTATGTTTATTTAAGGCAAAATTATGGTCATAGCCACCGCCAAACTTTATCTGCTCGTTATCCGCATGGATACTTTTGCCAATTGGGGTGAACGTGGTAAAATCAAATGAAGTTCCTTTAACCGGTTCTAATTTCCCGGTTGGTATCAATGACCGGTTAACCGGGGTATAATAATCCGCATCAAACTGTACCAAATGGTCTAATATGGTACCACTGCCTTCACCATTCAGGTTAAAGTAAGCGTGGTTGGTTAAGTTAACAACTGTGGTTTTGTCAGTTGTTGCTTCGTAGCTAATTTGTATACCGTTATCTTCGGTTAAGTGATAAGTTACTTTAACTTTCAAATTGCCAGGGTACCCCTCTTCCATATCAGGCGACAGGTAAGTAAGCTCAACAGTTTGCGGGTTAACCTGTTTACCATCCCAAACTACATCGTTAAAACCTTTTTTGCCGCCATGTAAAGAGTTTGGGCGGTTATTTATAAATAAGGTGTATTCTTTTCCTTCTAAAGTAAATTTGCCGTTAGCGATCCGATTTCCGTAGCGACCAATTGTAGCACCATAAAAAGCCGCTGCTGCTTTTTTAAAGCCTTCAATATTATCAAAGCCCAATACCACACTAACTAACTTACCGGCTTTGTCAGGTACCAGCGCGGCAACCAAATGGCCCCCATAATTAGTAACTGCTACCTGCATGCCTTTTTTGTTTTTCATAACATACAAATGAGTTGATTTACCATCAATTGTTCTTTCAAACCCAGATGCAGGTGGTAAAGTAGCATTAGTATCCGCCATAATTATTTTTGTATTAAGATTGAATTTAGGTGAGCTATAAGCAACCAAAGATAAGATACAGGCCGGAATTATTAATACCGACAAATTTTTAATTGATAGGTGCATATTGTTTAATTTAAGTAATTGGCTTATTTACCGTTTAATTGTTTTATCAGATCTACTTCTTGTTGTTTGTAAGGCTGTCCGTCTTTTCTGAATATATCATGAAACCAAAGTTTTGGTTCACTACCATCAGGCATTGGTGTATCCCAGGCATATATAGTATTGGTTTTACCTGATACAACCCCCCAGTTTATAGCACCTACATTTTCCTTTTTCAACATAGGCATTATACTTTCAAAGGTGCTGTTACGCGGGCGGGCCATATATTCGGTACAAATTAGCGGGCGATTATTGATTTTTAATAACTGCACTACACGTAAATGTGCATCATGGTTATCATAGTTATGATAGGTGATAACATCTGAATTTGCTATCTGAATTTTGTTTAAATTCTCTAAACCCCAGTCCCAAAGCCCTGCACTAACAGGTTGATCTGGATTAACAGCATGCGCCCAGGCAAAAACTTTAGTAAGCAAGAGAATAGATTTATCCTTTTTATCGCTGTTACCAGGTTCATTGTATAAGTCCCAAAGCAAAATACGCTTATCATGCTTAAATATGGTTAATATGTCAATAACATATGATTTTAAAAAAGAAAATTGCACAGCATCGGTAACTATACCCCCCGGGTCCTGTACCCAACCAGAGTTGTGTACACCCGGCTTTGGAGCAGGTTGTTTTCCAGCCTGTGGATGCGCGTTCCAGCAATCATCAAAAAACACAAATATGGTTTGTATGTGATGTTTATTGGCAATGGTTAAATATTGATTTACACGTTGTTTAAATCCTTTTGGGTCTTCCTTCCAGGCAACGCTATGTAAAAAAACACGCATGGTATTAAAGCCAATTCCTTCGGCATAACCAAGTTCCCGATCAATGGTAGTTGAATCAAAAGTATCCGCCTGCCACATTTCTAACTGATTAATTGCTGTGCTTGGCGAAAAATTAGCTCCGCTTATCCACCTATGCTGGTTATACCAGGCGTTTGCTTTTTCGGCAGACCATTTATTTATAACTAATGATTTTTCCTGAGCTTTTGCTACAGGTAACAATGCAAACAAAAAAACAGCAATTAATAATTGATTCTTAATTCTCATAAACACAGGCAATTCTGTAACCCCACACAGTTGGCACTGGTATGTGATTGCATTTTAGATTTATTGGTTAATCCAAAAATGATAAAAAAAATGTAATAATTTTTTAAATTGTCTGATAAAAGCCTTTTAAAAACCTAATCCGCTAATATCAGCAACTGCCGAATCGCATATATAAGTAGGTACAATGCCGGTAGCGGTGATCCTTGCGTCTGCATCAATTACTTGTGTATTACCCGATAATACCAATACCGTATCTAATCCAAATTTATTACCACCTAAAATATCAGTATGCAGGGTATCGCCTACCATCACAATCTCACTTTTACTTACGGAACGGCGGTCGCGTATCAGGTCATAAGCAAACATAAACATCTGGGAATCCGGTTTGCCGAAACGTATAAATTTTTTACCTACAATATTTTCTATCATGGTTGCCAGTCCGCCAATGGCGATAGATACATCATGTACCGTAAGTGGATAAACGTGATCTGTGTTGGCTACTATAGCCGGGATGGTTCTTTTGCGTAGAAGGTTGACGGTTTTATTTAAATCATCGCGCCAGTCAAACCCTTCATCATCCAGGAATATTAAGGCGTTAACTTTATCAATATTACTTTCATTTACCTGGCTTACCGGCAACGTATGCAAGCCTAAGCTTTCAATATAATGCGCGGAATTTTCTGTACCCAGGTAGGCTACTATTCCATCCTGCACTTTCAGATCCAGATATTCTTTAGTCAGCATACCTGATGAAACAATACGATCATGAGTGATTGCCGTTAAACCCAACCGGTGATAAGAGTTTGCCAGTTGCATCGGGCTCCTGCTGGCATCATTGGTAACTATGTAATATTCTTTGTTTTGCTGCTTTAAATAGGCAAAGGTTTTTTCAATACCCGGCACCAATCCTTTATAATTTTTTATTACACCAAAGGCATCAAAAAATATAACGTTGTATTGATCAATTATGGATTTAAAGTTATCGATACGGCGCATGGAAAAAAGATGAATTATCGAATTGGTGAATTAATGAGTTTATAATTTTACAAATGGTTTGATACGATGTTACCGATTATATAATTGGGGTTAGTTTTACTTAAAACTGCTAACTTAACTTTAGTGCATCTATTATTTTTTCGGCATTAAAATCCCTGTCTACCGACGGCAGATAGATCTCAAATGCTTCAGCCTGGAGTTTTTTAGCATATTGCGGGGCAAAAAAGTACTTTCCATTTCTGATAACATAATTTAAAATAAAAAACCGATAAATCTCTTTCAGGAAACGTATTTCATTTGCAGTTAGCGGATTAATTTTATGATACTCTTCTAAAAAGATAATAAATCTGTCCTCCGTCATCGGGTCAATCAGGTAACTAAATACCGTACGATCTCCGGCGTCAGATACCACCCTGCTTAAAAAATAAAAGTCCAGTATCCGGTAGCTCATCCTGAACCAATCGTAATCCCAGCGTGAATATAGTTCAAGATTGGGGTAAACAGAAAAATTACCAATGTTCCAGTCAATAAAAACAGGTATGATCTCGAACGAGTTCATATTATATTTTGACCTGTTTTTTAGGAACATATCGCAATGATATTTTAAAAAATCGGCCTGCATAGCGGTGCCAAATTGTTTTTCGTCAATTTCCAATTGCTGCAACAAGGCGTAAATATCTGTACGCAATGTTTTGGATGATTTAGGCAGCACATTTTTTACCCTTGCACAGGCTTTATGAAACTTACCAATTTGCTGCCCTAATTTGCGGATATGATGCTCATCTAACCGGCGGGGCATGCGCTCAAATATGCGGGTAGGGTTATAAAAAACTACCCAGGCATCTATCTTACCATGTTTATAGCGATAGGTATAAACCCGGTTATTTTTCAACAGCGACTTTGCCAGCAGGTTTTCAAACGGATATAGCAGATTGTTGGATAAGCTATGAATAATGCGGTGATCTTCTTTAAAATACTCATACTTACCAAAGTAGGACAGCTTGGCTATAACAATATCATCGTCAGTAAAGGTTACTTTAAATACGCGGTTTGTTGAAACCATTGCGCTAATATCCTCAATACTTCTGATCTGTTTAGAAGCATCGTATCCTTCCCATGCTTTTTGGACGATGGCTGTTCTAACCGTTATTAAAGGTTCGTTAGGGATAACAGAACCTATGTTTAATTTATTCACAATATCTATATTATCTCAAAATATCTCTTCAACTCCCAATCTGTCACGCTTTTTGCAAATTGTTTGCACTCCCATAAGCGGGTTTGCGTAAAATGGTCTACAAATGGTTCTCCAAATAACGCTTTAGCCACTGCCGACTTTTTCATATCCATAGTAGCATCATATAGGTTTGAAGCTATTTTGCCATTCTTCGAATCCACATAACCATTACCAACCGTTTGCGGTGTTTCCAGTTGCAGCTTATTTTTAATGCCGTACAACCCCGATGCCAGCGCCGCCGCCATAGCCAGGTATGGGTTGGTATCCGCACCAGGGATACGGGTTTCCAAACGGGTATATGCCGGGGATGAATTTAAAACCCTGAAAGCTGTAGTCCTGTTTTCAATTGCCCAGGTAATGGTGGTTGGCGCCCAGGCACCTTCAATCAGGCGTTTGTAACTATTAATGGTAGGTGCATACATGGGCAAAATATGCGGCAGGCAATATAGCTGCCCGGCCAGATATTGCTTATGCAACTCGCTCATTTTATCCGGATCATCCGCATTATAAAACAAGTTTTCGGTTTGCTCTTTGTTCCACAAACTTTGATGAACATGGCCACCGCAACCCGGCAGGTCTTCGTTCCATTTAGCCATAAAAGAGGCCATTATACCATGCTTATAAGCGATTTCTTTTACAGCGGTTTTAAGCAACACCGCCCTGTCGGCAGCTTCGATAACGTGCGAATGTAATATAGCGGCTTCATATACCCCCGGCCCGGTTTCGGTATGCAAACCTTCCAATGGTATATTAAACTGCATCAGCAAATTAAACAAGTCGTAATAAAACCCACTGTTTTCTGATGTACGCAATATAGAATAACCAAACATACCCGGTGTTAGGGTGGCTAAATTAGTAAATGATTTATCCCGAAGACTTTGTGGGGTTTCTTTGAAATTAAACCATTCAAATTCCTGCGCAAACTCAGGATGATAGCCCATAGCTGCACACTCAACCGCCAGGCGCTTTAATAAGCTGCGGGGACAGGCCGGCAGATCAGCATCATTGGGCCGGCTAAAGTCAGCCAGAAAAAACGGGATATTATCCTGCCACGGGATAGTTCTGAACGTAGAAAGATCAATCCGGCACGGTTTATCGGGGTACCCGGTTTGCCATCCGGTTAACGCCACATTATCATAAACATTATCACTGCTATCCCAGCCAAAAACCACATCGCAAAAGCCATAACCGTTTTGCAAGCCGTCCAAAAACTTTTTAGAATGAATTACTTTACCTCGTAAAATACCATCAATATCGGCAAAGGCAAATTTTATTTTTTGTATATTATTTTCCTGCAGGTATGCAGTAATTTGATGTTCATTCATGGTATCAGCTACAAAAATCGGTCAATATTAGGCAAGTTAATACATAAAGAGAATATATATTTTAAAAAGATGGGTTTAATATGAAACAGATCATTATTTACAAAGCGAACAATCAATGTTGAACATTTAATTTAAATCACAGCAATTCAATATTTATAATTAACAAGTGGGGCATTCGACCATGTGTGGTACGAACGCTTTGGTATGCCCCGCGATTCAAGCGTCTGCGTACGGTAAGCGGCTACCCTTGGTACATTGCTTAAATTAGCTTAGTGCCAGCAAGCGCAGACGCTTGCCTGGCTTGTCCTTTCAGGCGTCCACGCTTGAAGGGGCGATTAACTTAAATCTTTCTGTATTAATTATCTTTAACCATGATAACTAACCTCCTTTTTATATACGGCACACTTTTAAATCCGGACAATGAATTTGCCGCTTATTTGCAAAAAAATTCTGATTTACACTGTAAAGGAACATTTAAAGGAAAGCTTTATGATATAGGTGAATACCCGGGTGCGGTTGAAGATAGAAATGGAAAATCATACGTACATGGCAGCATCCTGATATTAAACAATTTAAAAGCACTAAAAGTTATTGACCATTATGAAGGTTTTGGCGCAAGCGAGCCGCAGCCAAACTTGTTTATCAGAAAGTTAATAAATGCGGAAACCACTATAGGGATCGTAAAATGCTGGGTATACCTCTATAACCTGCCTGTTGACGGGTTACATTTGATTAGCTCAGGGGATTATTTTAACTATACAAAGAAATAAAAAATCCCTCCTGGGCTTAACCGGGAGGGATAACTATAATAAGATATTGGGTTAAGGTTAAACCTTAGCCGACTTTACAGTTTTAATAATAACTGCAGCAACTTTGTATGGATCGGCCGCTGAATTTGGACGACGATCTTCTAAATAACCACTCCATCCATGATCTACAGTATATAATGGGATACGGATTGAAGCACCACGGTCAGATACACCATAACTAAAATCATTAATAGAAGCAGTTTCATGTTTACCTGTTAAACGTAACTCGTTATCAGCGCCATAAACAGCCACACATTCTGCCACAGCAGGACGAAATGCTTCGCAAATAGTTTCGAAAGTCGCTTTGCTCGCGGCTGTTCTTAAAGTTGTATTTGAGAAGTTAGCATGCATACCAGAACCGTTCCAGTCTAATTGACCAAGCGGTTTGCAATGCCAGTTGATAGCAACACCATAGCTTTCGCCTATTCTTTCTAATAAATAACGGGCAACCCAAATCTGGTCACCAGCTTCTTTAGCACCTTTAGCAAAGATCTGGAATTCCCATTGTCCGGCAGCAACTTCGCCGTTGATACCTTCAACATTTAAACCAGCCTCTAAACATACATCTAAATGCTCTTCAACGATCTCACGACCGTAAGCATTGTTAGCACCTACCGAACAGTAATAAGGGCCTTGT
>DASWOZ010000443.1:0-1505 GCA_036398535.1 Mucilaginibacter sp.
CTACCTTACAGATCTGTATGGCGATGCTCCGTATTCAAAAGCCCTTCAATCAAGCGAAACTGGAAATATCAAGCCAGCTTATGACCAACAGCAAACGATATATATGAGTCTTTTACAGTCATTAAAAGATGCGAATACAGAGTTACAGGCCAATGGGACAGGCATATCTGCAACTGCCGACGCGTTGTTTGCAGGTGACGCACTAAAATGGCGAAAGCTGGCTAATTCATTAAGATTAAGAATGCTATTACGGTGTTCAAAAGTTTATCCTCAAGCATTTACTGATATACAGGAAATGGTTAACAATCCTACTTTATATCCAATTATTAGCAGTAATACAGACAACGCCGAAGTGATTTATCAGGGTGTGAAAAAAGATGATAGCTGGCCGGGCGGGCCAAAAAATATGATTGATGCCGACTTTACTAAAACAAAGGCCAGTAAGGAACTCGTAGATGCTTTGCTTCAACGCAATGATCCGCGTTTACAGGCCTGGGTTGCGCCGGTAGCAACTACTGTTGGATCGACAGTTGACCATAACCAATATGTTGGTGTACCGGGCGCGATGATCGACCCATCCTCATATAATGGTGGAGAAACGCATCAATCTATTTATTCTTCATTTTTCAAACAAGATAATGCACCTGGTTTGCGCGCGAGTTTGATGCTATATTCTGAGGTTTGTTTTATACTGGCAGAAGCTGCGCAGAGCGGTAAAATTACGGTGCCTTCAAAAACAGCGGCTTCACTTTATCATGACGGTATAGAAGCGTCAATGGATTATTACGGTTTAAAAGCTCAAGCAATTAGCCAGGGTTATTATGACCAGCCTTTGGTTAAATATGATGGCACACTACAACAATTAATTACTCAAAAATGGATTTCCATGTTATTTCGTGGTTCCGAAGGTTGGTTTGACTTTAGGCGTACCGGCTATCCGCAATTTGTAGTCGGGCCTCAGGCAGTGCAGAATACATTCCCGGTAAGGTATGGCTGGCCGGTTAGTGAGCCTAATGTTAACTACGATAATTATATAGCAGCTATTGCCGTATTCGGGCCAGACAATATCAATACCAAAATGTGGTATCTCAAATAATAATTCATATAAAACATCAAAATTTTAATAAATCATCAACAAATGAAAAGAAGGAATTTTTTAAAAAACACAGCTATTACGGCGATAGGTGCAACGTTTATTTCACCATTGGAAGGTCTTGCAAAGCCGGGTGTTACTCACTTAGAAAGTGAAGATGTTTCTCCGCGTGCCGCGCTGGAGAACGATTATCCTTTAAACTTTATGGCTATAGGCGATTGGGGCCGTAATGGCGAATATCATCAGTCAGAGGTTGCTAATCAGATGGGGTTATGGGGGGCAACACATCCCAATAAATTCATTATTTCTGTTGGCGATAATTTTTATCCAAAGGGCGTAGTAAGCGAAAACGACCCACTATGGCATTACTCTTTTGAAAACGTATATACCGCGCATTCGCTTCAAGATGAAT
>DASWOZ010000444.1:0-2828 GCA_036398535.1 Mucilaginibacter sp.
ACCATTAGAATACAAACTCCTGCAAAATACGTAAAATAAAATCTCCTGCTATGAAAACAGGAGATTTATTTCATTAAATAATCAAAATTGGGTTCCAAAACTAAAGTGGCATTTTCCGCCTTCCTTACCATATCCATAGTCCAGGCGTACCGGACCAATCGGTGTACTAACCCGTAAGCCGGTACCAATACTGTACTTTAGATTGTCCAATTTATAATCACCGTCCCAGGCATTACCGGCATCCGTAAAAATAACACCTTCCACTTTATTCGCAATGGGATAACGATATTCGACAGTAGCCGTAAACAGCTTATTACCTTTAAATTCATTATCTTCATAACCACGCAAAGTGTCGATACCGCCTACCACAAACTTGCTGGCATCAGGCACATCCCCTACCGCGGAACCGGCTGATACGTGAAATGCCAGCGTTTGCTTACTGCCTACTTTAAAATATTGGCGTCCGTCGAAAATGTATTTGTTAAAATCAAATTGACCGCCAAGCATTTTTCCGGCAAATTCACTGGTTAGCGAAATCCGCTTACCCTCCGTAGGATTAAAAACATTGTCCCGGGTATCATAGACTCTGGCTAATGTCATGCTATGTACTACACCAAAATTATTTTGGAGATACTCCGCGTTATATGCTGAGTTATAAGTCTCCGTATCATCGCTTGTAGCCAGATAGTTCACCGGTCCGGAAACGTATTCTAAATATCTGTCCTTACGGTTGGTCAAGGTAATATAGTTTTTTACATATTCACCTTGCGGGCAGCCTACGGTAATATTAAATCCACTTGACCGCCGATAATAAGTCGAACGCAGCGTTGTATTATCGCCATTCAGACCATAGTCACTCAGTTCATTAACCGAATTAAATAAATCAATACTTAATGATGTTTTTTTATCATCGATATAGGGGTTGGTAAAACTTAAATTCCACCCTGTGCCGGCAATACTGGAGAAACCATGCTGGAAGTTTAAGTTAACCTTATTGCCTGTCCCGTTAAAATTGCTATCACCTACGCCGATGCTGGCTGCCAGTCCGTCGCTTTCGCTATAACCGCCGCCAATCGTAAAGGTCCCTGTTTTTTGTTCCTTAACATCAATCTCAACGACAACGGCATTGGGCTCTCGGCCAGGATTAAGCTTTATGTTTACATCTTCAAAAAATCCCAGGTTATATATTTTCTGCATACTCCGCTTAGCATCCTTACTATTAAAAGGTTCTTCAGTTATTAATTTGAGTTCACGGGTAATGACATTGTTTTTTGTCTTTTCATTACCTTTAACAACAAACCCTTCCACCTTACCCTCATTGATGGCGACAGTCAGTATCCCATCTTGTCCCATTGTTATATTATTAACCTTGGCTAATATATATCCTTGCTCGTGATAATATTGTTCAATAACCGGTGCTTGGTCATTGATTGTTTTATTATCGCCAAGCTTATCTTTAATATCTTTAACTAAACCTTGCAACGTCTCGTCAGAAATCTTGGTATTGCCTTTAAAAACAATATCTGTTATTTTCGTTTTCTCGATAACAGAATAAACCACTTTAACACCCTCTGGCACTTCAACGAAACTGGCTTGTACATCATAAAAACTGCCAAGGTCGTAAATAGCCTGTAAATCCTGTTGAATGGCTGCGGCATTAAAGCTGTCTCCTGCTTTCAGTTTGACTGCGGCCAAAATACTGCTTTCCGTGATCGTTTTATTGTCTTTAATGCTGACATCGACAATGGTTTTACCGGCAAAGTCGGCAGCATATACCAAAGTATCGGCACCAAGCAGCGCTCTCATAGTAAAAATAACGGCTATTACAACATACCAAACATGTCTTTTCCTGTTCATGTATTATCTCCTCGTATTCACTTTTACCCAGCCAGCACTAACAATCCCGTCATAGATTTCTGCTGCCACTCCCTTTACCAGTGTCGTCCATGTCTTGACCGCCCTGGACCTGGGCCATGCCCCCTATCACTATGGGGAAAATTCCATCCCCACCAAAAATCATCGTCAACAATAATGATCGTCCTGTCACTACTGTCTTTTTCTTGCTCACCATCCTGCCGGATCGTAAATTGGCAACTCCCGGGATGCCACTCATCACTGCCGATAAATATATTCGCCGGGTCAGTTTTATCACCATCCATAGACAAATCAAATTTAATATACTTTCCAGCTTTGACAGCAAAGTCAATTCCTGCTTCTCCTCCCATATTCGTAAATTGAAAGGTTATCTTATCGCGATCTCCATTTACCCGGGAATAGTCATCATTTCCTGACATTTTGCCAAATACATCCACAAACCTACCATTAGTCCGAATTGTTCCGCTAAATATATGCTCAGTTCCTGCTGTAGTAGTCCGCAAATGCAATCCTTCTTTATCCTGCCACATAAAATAGCCGGTACTGTTACCTGGCTTCCATGCATTCGGTTGGCCTTCCAACCTTGGAGAATAAGACGCAAAACTACCTCCCTTGTTAGTTTTTCTTGTTTCATCCGGCAGCCGAAATAAACTACCCTATTTATCATTTTAATTATAAATAAGCTTTGTTACCATTTTGTTACAAACGCATTACAGGTTATCTAGATTTCCTTACAAATACCTGCATTCACTGACTAGAAAGAAAAAGGGGCTGCTCTCAAAATAGTTTTTTAAAAAACTTATTTAAGACAGCCCTTTCGTATTTTGGGATAAAAGCCCGGTTCGTCCTTTTGTCATCGCAACAAAAGGACCAAAAATGCTAGGCCTGTCTTCCAAAAGCCTTGAAAAACCGTCGGCTTACTAAAATCCATTAAACTCGCTTCGCTCAAACAA
>DASWOZ010000445.1:0-2658 GCA_036398535.1 Mucilaginibacter sp.
ATTTTCAAGGTATTGTAATAAGCTTTCGCCTTTATACCAGTTAATATTTACAGAACGGTAAACAATGTTATCACCTTTAAGCGCGCTTACCGGGATAAAATGCACGTTTTTAAGCTCAACTTTCGCAGCCAGATCCTGGTAATCGCTAATGATCTTGTTATAAACATTTTCATCATAATTAACCATGTCCATTTTGTTAACGCAAACTACTACCTGCTGTATGCCTAATAATGATACTAAGTAGGAGTGGCGTATGGTTTGTTCAATAACACCCTTACGCGCATCAATCAGGATGATAGCTAAATTAGCGTTTGATGCACCGGTAACCATATTGCGGGTATATTGTATATGGCCAGGGGTATCGGCAATGATGAACTTACGTTTATCAGTTTGAAAATATTTATAAGCTACATCAATAGTAATGCCTTGCTCGCGCTCGGCTTTTAATCCATCGGTTAAGATAGCCAGGTCAATGCTGCCATCGTCATTTTTACGGTTTGAGGAGTGTAAGGCTTCCAGTTGATCGGCTAATATAGAATCACTATCATATAATAAGCGACCAATTAACGTGCTTTTACCGTCATCAACACTACCTGCGGTAATAAATTTTAATATATCCATAATTTTAATTTCGGATCCCGGATTTTCGATTTCGGATTCATTTAATTCAGGAATTGAAAATCAGAAATATCCCCCTTTCTTACGATCTTCCATAGCCGCTTCTGAAACCTTATCGTCCATACGGGCGCCGCGCTCACTAATTTTTGACGCGCTTATCTCATTAATAATATCATCTAATTCGTACGCCTCAGATTCAACTGCTGCCGTACAGGTCATATCGCCAACAGTACGAAAACGAACATTGCGGCGCTCAATAATATCTTCCTCGTCCATATTTAAAAATGGCGATGCTGCCATTAGCTGGCCATTACGCACAATGGTATCGCGTTCATGCGCAAAATAAATGGTTGGCAGGTCTATCTTCTCGCGGCGGATATAGTTCCATACATCCAATTCAGTCCAGTTACTGATAGGGAATACCCTAACGTTTTCACCTTTATGAATTTTGCCGTTATATATATTCCATAACTCTGGGCGTTGGCGTTTGGGGTCCCATTGGCCAAACTCATCCCTTACCGAAAATATGCGCTCTTTGGCCCTTGCTTTTTCTTCGTCCCTGCGTGCGCCGCCTATACAAGCATCAAATTGATGTTTAGCTATTGTATCTAACAAGGTTACGGTTTGCAGCGCGTTACGGCTGGCGTTTTTACCCTTTTGCTCAATTACTTTACCTTCATCAATAGAATCCTGTACACGTCCGATGATCAGCTTTTCGCCTAAGCGCTTAATCATAGTATCGCGGTATTCAATAGTTTCTACAAAATTGTGGCCGGTATCAATATGTACTAACGGAAAAGGAAACTTACCGGGACGAAAAGCCTTTTCGGCTAAATGTACCAGCGTAATAGAATCCTTACCGCCCGAAAATAAAAGGGCAGGGCGCTCAAACTGACCGGCTACCTCACGTAAAATATATATGGCTTCCGCCTCCAACTCATCTAAATAGTCCAGGTGATTGTTACTCATTGTTTATCAATTATTAGCTCATGCAAGCCGCATTCTTTTTTATTCTGATCTTCCCACCACCAGCGTCCGGCTCTAAAATCTTCGCCCGGCTGTACGGCCCTTGTGCAAGGTAAACAGCCAATGCTGGGGAAGCCCTTATCATGTAGTGTATTATAGGGTATATTGTATTTTTTAATGTAATCTTTCACTTCAACAAGCGTCCAGTTAAAAATAGGATGGAATTTCACCAATTGATGTTGCTCGTCCCACTCTACATTGTGCATAAACTGACGATTGACGGACTGCTCGGCACGGATACCGGTTATCCAGCATTGCTTACCTGCCAATGCCCGGTTTAAAGGTTCAACCTTACGGATACCGCAACACTCTTTGCGATTATCAACAGATTCATAAAAACTATTAGGGCCTTTGGTATTTATCATTTGCTCTAAGGATTCATTTTGAGGGTAATAGGCATGAATTGGTTTTCCATATATTTCCATGGTACGGTTCCACACATAATAAGTTTCGGGAAATAACCGGCCTGTTTCTAATGTAAATACCTTAATGGGTAAATTATTAGTAAATATCATATGCGTAATGGCCTGATCTTCCCATCCAAAACTGGTTGAAAACACTATCTGCCCACTGAATTGCCCGGCTAAAAGCGTTAAAGCTTGTAACGGCTCTAATCCATCGGTTTGTTGTTTTATATTTTCTACATCCATCACTATAAAGCCTTCATTAAAAACGTAATAATGCTTTTTAAGCTGATCAGTATTACAATTACCGCTACTGATATCATAATGGCTTTGGTTGATATTTTATTCGATATTTTGGCAGCTATGGGCGATGCTAAAGCGCTGCCTAACACTAAACCTGCAACCGCTTCCCAATGCGCACCATTTATCATAGTGATAAACGTTAACGAGCTCATTAAAGCAATAAAGAACCGGGATAGCTTTACGGTACCTAATGAAAACCGCGGACTACGACCACCGGCAATTAAAGTAGATAACACTATTGATCCCCAGCCGCCACCGCCAACCGCATCAATAAAGCCACCGCCTAAGCCTAATAAACCAATGTTTT
>DASWOZ010000446.1:0-3371 GCA_036398535.1 Mucilaginibacter sp.
GGATTATTCTTATTAGGTAACCGCGACAAGGCAATTTTACTTTTTTCTTTGTATTCTATCGTTTATAGTTATCGTATCATCGGCACGGATGATTATGTATTGCATAGCTTACTACCAAATCTTAGCTGGTATATTGCTGTTCGTATTGAATATGTGAGCCTGTTTTTGGGCATTGGGCTTTATGGCTTATATACCCGGTATTTATATCCTGCTGATGTAAATAAGATAATTGTAGATAGCATTAGCTGGATTTGTTTTGGATTCGCTATCGCTTCTATGTGTTTACTCCCCATTTACTTCAGCACATTAGTAAACCCGTTTTTAATAGTGATGCTTTTTTGCATCATCTATATACCCTATGTGTATGCCGTGGCTTACAGAAACAAAAGGCCGGGTTCCATTTATGCTTTGTGCAGTGTTATTTCGCTAATGCTGGTATTTGCTATATCCCTGTTTCATTATTGGGGAATGATACCACCCTTGCAATTAGTTAGCTTTATTGGTTACGTAAGCTTTTTCTTTTTGCAGTCGCTGGTGCTATCTCACCGGGTTTCATTTTTATTAAAAAAAGCACGCGAGCAGGCAGAACAGGGTTTAATAGCTAAAGGTGAGTTTTTAAGCACCATGAGCCATGAAATCAGAACACCCCTCAACTCCGTAATTGGCATAAGTCATTTACTGCTCAAAAACGAGCCACGCGAAGACCAGGTGGAACAATTAAATGTAATGCTATTTTCGGCAAACAATTTGTTGGCCATAGTAAACGATATATTGGATTACAATAAAATTGAGGCTGGAAAGGTCACTTTTGAGCACATTGAAATGGATATTGTTTCCATTGCAAAAAACATTGTTAAGGGTTTACAAATATCTGCCGAAGACAAAGGAATTGACTTAAGGCTTCATGTAGATGAAGCATTACAAAATAAATTATTGGGCGACCCCACCCGTACATCACAGGTGATAACCAACCTGGTACATAATGCTATCAAATTTACACAAGCCGGTTTTGTAGAAGTAGGCATTGATGTTATAGCGCAAAACGAAAAAACAATCACTTTAAACATCAAGGTAACAGATACCGGCATTGGCATTTCTAAAGAAAATCAAAAACTGATCTTTGAAAGATTTACGCAGGCAGACTCCTCTACCTCAAGGGGCTTTGGTGGTACGGGTTTAGGATTGGCTATTTGTAAACGAATTTTAGAGTTACAGCATTCATCCCTAAATCTAATTAGCGAGCAAGGACAGGGATCAACGTTTTATTTTAGCCAAACTTTTGAAAAAACAGCAAATTCTTTACAACAATCAAATACTAAAAATTCTACTATAGAAGAATATAAAGCACTTACAGGCATACATATTTTATTGGTAGAGGATAACCCTTTAAATGTGCTGGTGGTACAAAAATTTTTACAACGGTGGGATGCTACTATTGATGTGGCTGTAAACGGGCAGGAAGCTTTAGACAAATTAGATATTAATAAACATAAATTGGTATTAATGGATCTGCATATGCCGGTAATGGATGGCTACGAGGCATCAAAAAAAATGCGGGCAAACGGGGTTACTATTCCAATAATAGCGCTTACTGCCAATCTTCCTGAGGAGATTGAGGAACGGATAAAAAAAATAGGTATTGACGATATTGTAGTTAAACCTTTTTTACCTGACGAATTGTACAGAAAAGTATTGCATTACGTTTTCAGATAATGCTATCTTCAGGAAAATCGCTTTTTAAATAAATCAGCAGTTTTACCCGCTTTCCACCGAAGATGAAGAGAGGGTGGTTGGGCGAAACAATGACCGGGTGAGTCCTGATGAAGCGATATTACCGCTAATGCACAAGCGCCCCGCTCTCCCCGACTACACTACGCTGGTAGCCCTCTCTTCACTACGCAGAAAAAGGACAAAGAACTTTAAAAACGATTTCCCTGGAACCATCCTGTTTTGCCTTATGATTCTACTTAAAAATTATTATTTTGCAACCTGTATCATCACTTAAGCTTTATTGTATAAACTATGAATAAATTTTTACTTACGGTTATTCCTTTTGCTATGGCAATAACCGCGAATGCGCAACAGGGCGGCACTTTAACCGCAAAAGACTACGAACACGCCGAAAGCATGATGAACTACAACACCGACCCATTGGTTGATCGTAATGTTGGCATCCATCCTAACTGGTTACCTGATGATCGCTTTTATTACCGTACACCTGTTGCACAAGGCAATGAATTTATAGTATACAACCCTGCTAAAGGAACGCATGCCGCGGCATTTGATCACCAAAAGCTGGCTGCCGCATTATCAACTGCTACAGGCAAACAATACCAGGCAGCAGACCTGCCATTCCAATCTATTAGTTTTACAGATGATGGCAAAGGAGTAATTTTCCAGGTAGATGGCAAGCAATGGAAATTTGATACCAAAACAAACGCAGTTACCGCGGATGACAGCCCGGTAAAAACGGTTACAGTAACAGCCGGCGGCCGCGGGCGTGGTGCTCGTGGCAACATACGCGGCGGCAATCCAAATGAAAATTTATCGCCCGATGGCAAAAAAGCCGCTTATATAAAAGACTTTAATTTATGGGTGCGTGATGTGCAAACCAATCAGGAAACTCAATTAACTACTGATGGTGCAAAGGATGATGGTTATGCTACCGATAATGCAGGCTGGGCGGCAAGCGACAGGGCGATACTGGTATGGTCGCCTGATTCAAAAAAGATAGCCACCTTTAAACAGGATGAAGGTAAAGTAAATAGCATGTACCTGGTAAACACCAAGGTAGGTGCGCCCAATTTAAAGGCATGGAAATATCCTTTCCCCGGCGATAAGGAAATACCGATGCTGGAACGTGTAATTATTGATGTAGATAATCCTAAAGTAATTAAGCTGCAGGTTGATCCTGATCCGCATAGATCAACATTAAGTGATGATATTAAAAATGGCGGTACCTGGGCCGATGTATATTGGAGTGACGATGCTACTAAACTGGTTTTTGTATCAACCAACCGCGATCATAAAGAAGAAAAAGTACGCATGGCCGACGCCGCAACAGGTGCCGTACGCGAAATTTTTGAAGAAACCGTACCCACCCAATTTGAATCAGGATGGTCAAGTGTTAACTGGCGGTATCTGAGTAAAACCAATGAGATTGTTTGGTTCTCTGAACGCGATAACTGGGGGCACCTTTATTTATATGATGCCACAACCGGTAAATTAAAAAACCAGATCACCAAAGGCGAATGGGTAGTAACCGGAGTAGAAAAGATAGACGAAAAAACACGTACTGTATATTTTACAGTGGACGGACTGCAACCTGAAAATCCTTACTTCGGCCAGCTTTGCAAAATAGGTTTAGATGG
>DASWOZ010000447.1:0-23782 GCA_036398535.1 Mucilaginibacter sp.
AAAGACAAATTAATTATTGGGGAACCTGAAAAAGCGTTTCAACTATCCTTTTTTCCGAATGATGGTGTTGGATTGATGCGCTTAGAGTTCATCATCAACAATTATGTGCAGATCCATCCTATGGCACTGGTTAAATATGACCAGGTAATTGATGAAGTTGACCGGGTTAGCATAGAAAATTTAACACGTAATCATGTCAATAAAGAACAATACTTTGTGGACAAGCTGTCGCAGGGTGTTGCAACTATCGCTGCCGCGTTTTACCCAAAAGAGGTTATTGTAAGAATGAGTGACTTCAAGACAAATGAATACGCGGGTTTGATAGGTGGAAAATATTTTGAACCCCAGGAAGAAAACCCCATGATCGGTTTCAGGGGGGCATCCCGGTATTATAATAAACGTTACCAGGAAGGTTTTCGGTTAGAGTGTGAGGCGATGAAAGTGGTAAGGGACGAAATGGGACTTACCAACGTTAAGCTGATGATTCCTTTTTGCCGTACCGTAGCTGAAGGTAAAAAGGTGGTTGACCTGATGGAAACATATGGCCTAAAACGAGGGGAAAACGGTCTTCAGGTATTTGTAATGGCCGAAATACCCAGCAATGTATTGTTGGCAGAAGAATTTGCCGAAATATTTGACGGCTTTTCAATCGGGTCAAATGATCTGACTCAATTGACGCTGGGAATTGACAGGGACTCTGCTTTGATAGCAGATTTGTTTGATGAGCAAAACGCTGCAAGCAAGCAAATGATTGTTACGATGATAGAAAAAGCAAATAAATTGCATAAAAAGGTTGGCCTCTGCGGCCAGGCGCCAAGTGACTCTGCAGCCTTTACCCGGTTGCTGGTAGAAGCCGGTATTGATAGTATCGCTTTTAATCCTGACGCGTTGATCACGGGTATTGAAAATATTCATCAGGCAGTATCGACGTTGAAAAATCCAATATCCTGAAGATTTATTTAGCAATAAAAAAACCGTCTTCATCAACAATTGAACACCTAAAACAAAATAAAAATATATGAAAAGTTTAAATTTAAAAATAGTCCAAAATATGATTAACCATTGGTGGTTGATATTATTGGCAGGATTTTTACTGATTGGTATAGGTATTTGGATAATCATATCACCGTTTCAATCCTACCTGGCGCTAAGCTGGGTGTTCGCAATCGGGATGATCGGTACCGGTATTTTTGAAATTTTGTTTTCTTTAGTCAATTATCAATCCATTAAAAGATGGGGGTGGACTTTCATTGCCGGGATAATTGACTTGATGATAGGGGGGTATCTGCTCAATAATCCCTTAATTAGTATGGTGTTATTGCCTTTGATTGTTGGTTTGTGGATGCTGTTTAGGGGAATTACGGCAATAGGAGATGCCTTACATATCCGTTCATATGGATTTAATGATTGGAAACGATTATTGTTCACGGCAATAACCATCATTTTACTGGCCTTACTGATATTGGCCTGTCCTATAATAGGGATTGAAAATTTAATTTTATGGACCGGCCTCGCCTTTATTGTCACGGGTGTATTTCGTATCTATTTGGCTTTTAAACTACGAAGCGTAAAAAAGGATCTAAACAATTAATTGGAGGTAATACAAGAAATCTAACAACCAGGGGAAGGCAAAGGATTTTGGGCCCGGAAGCGGAAAACCATGTGGGATGGATACCAGATTTATTAGCGGTCTTTTATAACTGCGTTATTTTTTTACGGTTCAAATTCAATTTTGTTGTGATATATATCAACAATTTCAATGAGCCGTGTCATAGATATTCGTGAATTTGCCGGCTACCTTTATAGGGTCAACTTAAATTAATGCTAATTTAAACTAATGAACCCTAAATATGGCCATAACCGCAGACGTTAGAGAGTTTTTTGATGAAACTGGTAAAATTGCCAGGTTTGCAGGACGCTTCTTTTCAACAGGAATTAAGCCGCGATTTGAGATCAAGGAATTATTAGCCCAATGTTATATTATAGGTTACAAATCGTTACCGTTAATAGCGCTTACAGGATTCATTATGGGTTTGGTGTTAACCATGCAATTGCGGCCATCATTGGTTGACTATGGTGTGGAGTCACAATTGCCTGTTATGGTAGGCATTGCTATAGTACGTGAAATTGGCCCTGTTATTACAGCCTTAATTTTTGCAGGAAAAATAGCCAGCAGCATTGGTGCCGAACTTGGCTCAATGAAAGTAACCGAGCAAATTGATGCTATGGAAGTGAGCGGCACTAACCCATTCAAATACCTGGTTGCAACAAGGGTATTGGCCACAACGTTAATGCTGCCGGTTTTAACGGTAATGGGCGATGCTATTTCCCTGTTCGGTGCTTATCTTGGGGTCAATATCAAATCAGTAACAAGCTTCCATTTGTTTTTTACACAAGTGTTTCACAGTCTTAGCTTTGGGGATATTTCACCGGCTTTTATTAAGACTTTTTTCTTCGGTTTTGCAGTAGGGGTAATTGGTTGTTACAAGGGGTATAACTCCAGCAAAGGCACAAGGGGGGTAGGCAGTTCTGCTAACTCGGCAGTAGTATTATCATCTGTACTGATCTTTGTAATTGACCTGCTATCTGTGCAGTTAACAGATTTACTTGGACTAAACTGATAGCAAGAGTGGAAACAGCAAGGAAATCCTTCAAAACAGGCCAGGGCAAAAATAATGATTCGGTTATCGTGATTGAACACGTGTATAAAAAATTTGGAACCAATGTGGTGTTGAATGACTTTAGCCTGAATATCCAAAAAGAAGAGAATGTGGTGGTTTTGGGTAAGTCTGGATCGGGTAAATCTGTATTGATCAAATGCATTATTGGGCTACTAAAGCCGGATAGCGGCCGTATTGAGGTGTTTGGAGAAAATGTGCCTGAGTTAAACCATGATGATCTTGATAAAATAAGGGCAAAAATAGGTTTCCTGTTCCAGGGTAATGCCTTATATGATTCTATGACTGTTCGTGAAAACCTGGAATTTCCGTTACGTAGGCATTGGATTGATTTTTCGCAAAAGGAAGTGGATGCCCTGGTGGTAGAGGCCCTGGAAAACGTTAGCCTGGCCCATACGATTGATATGATGCCCGAAGAGCTGTCAGGAGGCATGCTTAAACGCATAGCCCTTGCCAGGACTATGATATTGAAGCCGGATGTGATTTTATATGATGAACCAACTACCGGGCTTGACCCGGTTACAGCAAGAGAAATAGATAACCTGATATTAAAACTGCAAAAGAAGTACCATACCTCGTCCATCATTATTACACATGATATGAATTGCGTTAAGAATACCGCAGATCGGGTTGCATTATTACTGAATGGAAAATGCTATGCTGAAGGTAAATATCAAGACTTTGAGCAATCAACAGATAAAAATATTAAACAATTTTTTGAATAACAATATGGTAAACCAGGGAGAAAATAATATAAAGCTTGGTGTATTTGTACTTACAGGATTGTTTGTACTTATACTTTCCTTTTATATGATCGGTAAGAATCATAACTTATTTGGAAGCGATTTTAAAATCAAGGTTCGATTTTCCAACTTAAACGGACTTGCAGAAGGCAATAATGTACTGTTTTCCGGGATCCAGGCGGGCACCGTGAAAACGATTGATATGATCAATGATACAACCATTGAGGTAACTTTGTTGATTGATAATAAGGTTCGGTCCTATATACATAAAAATGCGATTGCCGCTATTGGTACTGAAGGTTTAATGGGCAATAAAATCGTGAATATCCTGCCTGCAAAATCAACGAGTCCAACAGTGAGTGAAGGGGATTTATTGACTGCGCAAAAAATAATCAACACGGATGAAATGCTGCAAACCTTATCAAAAACCAATAATAATATTGCCATTATATCGGATGCCATAAAAGGCACTGTTTTAAAAATCAATGGTAGTGCTTTATTGGATCTGTTTAATGATAAAAGCATTGGAACAAGTCTGAAATCATCGTTAAGAAACGTTAACAAAGTTACATCCAACGCAAATGAGATAACTTATGGGCTAAATGATATGGTAAGACAGATCAAACAAGGGAAGGGGGGCCTGGGCGTTTTACTTTCTGATACTGCTTTTGCCGGAAACCTGCAAACTGCGGTAATTAAAATCAGAGCAGCCAGTGATAATGCCAACAAATTAACCCTTCAATTAAATAACCTGGTGGGTAATATAAATCATGATTTAAGCGCGGGAAACGGCTCTGCGCATGTTTTATTACAAGACTCGGTATTTGCTAAAGATCTGAAAGCAACGATGGATAATATTCAAAAAGGGACAGATGGCTTCAATCAGAATATGGAAGCGTTGAAGCACAATTTTTTATTTAAGGGATATTTTAAAAACCTTGAAAAAGTGCAAAAAAAGGCTAAAGCGGCTCAAAAATAAACCTTTTAAATATATATAGCTACCCTGATCTTTTCCGGTAATTTAAGATTGCCCAGGTGTTAAAAAACACGGCAAAGCCAATCAAAGCCAGAATTTGGTATTTAATATCAGCAAGGCCGCTGCCCTTTAGCATTACCATACGCATCACCTCAATAAAATAAGACACCGGATTGAATCGCGTCATCATTTGCGCCCAGGCAGGCATACTTTCAATAGGCGTATATAAACCGCTTAACAAGTTAAATATCATGGTTACAAAAAAGGAAACCAGCATAGATTGCTGTTGAGTTTGCGCATAAGTAGATAGTAATAAGCCTAACCCCAATATGGCCAGCAGGTAAATTGTTGCAAAAATGTAAATGGTAATATAATGGCCAAGCGGCACTATCCCATAAACAAACCTGGCTATGAGCAGGCCCATCGTTAAAACGGTTAAAGCCAGCATCCAGAAAGGGATAAGCTTACCTAAAATAAACTGTGCTTTTTTGATAGGGCTAACATTGATCTGCTCAATTGTTCCCATCTCTTTTTCCCGCACAATATTATTTGAAGCAAATGACGACCCGATCATCGTTACGAGCATCACTAATATCCCGGGTACCATGAATATCCGATAATTCATATGCGGGTTATACCAGTTAGTTGTAGTAACTTCAATAACGGGTTGGGGATTAAAACGCAGTTCCTGTAGCCATTGGGCGCGAATATCCTGGTTGTAATTTTGTATGATATTTTGAATGTATGCGCCGCCCAGGCCGGCTTTTACACCGTTTATAGCATCTACAGCCACGAATAAAGAGGCTTGATTTTCTTTTACGAGATCTCTTTCAAAATGCGGAGGTATTTCCAAAACGAGATCGGTTTTATCCGACTCAATAGCCTTTAGCCCCTGTGGAAAGGTAGGGCTGTAATCTTTTAACCGGAAATAACCGGAAGAAACAATCTTATTAACTAACAGACGGGAGTATTCCGTATGGTCATGATCTACCACACCGAGATTGATATTTTTGATCTCATAATCCGCTGCAAGCGGCAATATAAGCAGTTGTATCATCGGCATAATGAATAAGATCCTGATGATGGCCGGGTCACGGTATATCTGGATCAACTCCTTCCATAATAAAAACTTCAACATCCTCATGCCAGCCTGATTTTAAATTTATAAATACTTATGCCCAATAAGGCAGTTGTCATAGCCATCAGTATCAATGTTTCCCTCCATACCGCAGTAAAGCCAAGTCCTTTTATCATTACATCTTTTACAATGATAAAATACCATTTTGCGGGTACAATATTGGATATGACCTGTAATGGAATCGGCATATTCTCTATAGGAAACATAAAGCCGCTGAATAATAAGGTGGGTAAAAACAAGCTCATCATAGAGGTGAACATGGCTATTTGCTGTGTTTTTGCTGTATTGGAAATTAGTATCCCGACAGAAAGGGAAGTGACTGTAAATAAAATGCTCTCTGCTATCAATAATCCCAGGTTGCCCACTATAGGCACATCTAACGCGTAAACGCTTAATAAAAGAATGCTTGTTATATTTAACATGGAAACCAGTAAATAAGGAATTGTTTTGGCAATAATGATCCTGAACGGTTTTAATGGCGATACCAGGATGACTTCCATAGTTCCCATTTCTTTTTCTTTAACAATTGCAATGGATGTCATCATGGCGCATACCAGCATTAATACCAGGGCCATAACTCCCGGAACAAAATTGTAAGCCCCTTTTAATTCCGGGTTATAAAGCATTCGTACCTGTGTTTTGATGGTATAAGGCAACTGTTCGGCCGGGTAAAGCGTTTGTTGATAATCATTGATGATTGAAGAGGCGTAGTTGGTGAGTGTATTGGCCGTGTTTGGGTCGGAGGCATCGGCTATCAGTTGTATCTGCGCATGGTTACTATGCAGCAGATCATATCTAAACCCGCGTGGAAAGACAATGGCCATCCTGATCTGGCCCTTGCGGAAAGTGGCTTCAATAGCTTCATAGGAGTAAACATTCTTCACCAGGTTAAAATAACGGCTGGCCGCTATTTCATTGGTAATAACCGTTGTAGCCTGGTCTTTTGATTGATCAAAAATGGCAACATTGGAGTTTTTTACTTCATTAGTTAGTGCGAATCCATACAGAACGATTTGTATAACCGGCATAAACAGCAGGATAAACAATGTTCGGCGATCTCTCCAGATATGGAGCCATTCCTTTTTAACAAATATTAAAAACTGTTTCATAGCACATAAATTTAGCTAATCTCCTGTCCGCACTGCTTTTCTGGCCAATTGCAAAAACACCCCATCCATTGATGTTGCGCCATATTGTTTCATCAAATTAGCCGGCGAATCAAGGGCGTCAATTCTTCCGTCAACCATAATAGAAACGCGGTTGCAATATTCGGCTTCGTCCATATAGTGTGTAGTTACAAAAATGGTAATACCCCTTGCCGATGCTTCATAGATCAGGCTCCAGAATTCACGTCTTGTTATGGGGTCTACGCCTCCGGTAGGCTCATCTAAAAAAACTATTGCCGGGTCATGAACTATCGCAATAGAAAAAGCTAATTTTTGCCGCCATCCTAAAGGCAGGGCACGAACCAGTGTATCATCCTGCCCCTCCATGTGTAATTGCTTTAACAAAAGGGCAGTCTTTTCTTTTATATGTTCATCGGTAAGACCGTATATCCCGGCATAAAACCGGATATTTTCACGAATGGTCAGATCTTCATATAAAGAAAATTTTTGACTCATATACCCAATATGCTTTTTGATCTGTTCATTCTGTTTGTAAACGTCGTATCCGGCAACAGTAGCCAGGCCAGAAGTAGGCAGCGATAACCCACATAGCATTCGCATTGCCGTGGTTTTACCGGCCCCATTGGCCCCAATAAATCCAAAAATTTCACCTCTTTCAACATCAAAAGTTATTTGGTTAACAGCGGTAAAATCTCCAAACCGCTTTGTCAAATCTTTGGCCGTTATCACTTTTTCTTTTTCCATTATTCCTGTATTAGCGCCATAAAACAATCCTCAATTCCCGGCTCAATTTGTTTAATCTCTACCTGTTTGTAGTTACCCTGCTGTGTAATGTGTTCCAGCTTTTCTTTGCAGCCTTCCTGTATTTTAAAAACTACGTGGTGTACCTGCCCAAACGGGTAACAGCTTTCCACCGATGGGTCATTTGTTAGCTCATTCATTAGTCTGAACATTTCATCAGCCTTAACAGACCATAACGGTTTTTTAAATTCACTGATCACGCCTTTCGGTGTATTGACCGATAACAAGCTGCCTTTTTGAATTAATGCAACCCGGTCGCAAAGGCTTGCTTCATCCATATAAGGGGTAGAAACCATGATGGTTATTCCCTGTGCCTTCAAACGGAACAACATTTCCCAAAATTCCTTGCGGGATACGGCGTCCACCCCGGTTGTAGGCTCATCCAGAAACAGCACCGATGGTTTATGGATGAGTGCGCAACAAAGCGCCAGCTTTTGCTTCATACCACCGGATAGCTGCCCTGCTTTACGTGTTTGAAATGGTGCTAATTGCTGATAGATTTCTTTTACCAAATCATAATTTTCTTCAATAGAAGTATTAAAAATGGTTGCGAAGAATTCCAGGTTTTCCTGTACAGAGAGATCCTGGTATAAAGAAAATTTTCCGGGCATATAACCTACACGTGCACGTATTTGTTTATAGTCTTCTATTACATCAAAACCATCTATAGAAGCAGCGCCGCTATCGGCAAGCAGTAATGTGGTGAGAATACGGAATAAAGATGTTTTGCCTGCACCATCAGGCCCAATAAGGCCAAATATCTCGCCTTTGTTTACCGCAAATGAAACGCCCTTCAGCGCCTTGACAACTGTTTTTTTAACAGCATAGCTTTTTACAATATTATTGGCAATAATGGATTGCATCATTGATTGAACTTTACTTCGCCATACATTCCAATTTTCAGATAGCCATCATTTTTTACATGTATCTTAATTGCATACACCAGGTTGGCCCGTTCATCTTTTGTTTGAATGGTTTTTGGTGTAAATTCTGCCTTGTCAGCAATCCAACTGATAACACCTGTATAGCTTCTGTATTTGGATGCAGTGCTATCCACCAAAACTTTTACCTGTTGATTTAATTTTACCTGTGAAAGCTGTGTGCCTGTAATATATGCCCGCAGGGTAATTATGGATAAGTCGCCAATCTTATATAACGCCTTTCCGGCAGTGGTAACTTCGCCGGCCATGGCGTACTTGGTAAGTACCGTTCCGTTAATAGGGTTTTTAATATTAGTACGTCTTAACTGGTCGTTAATTTGTGCTACCGATCTCCTCAGCGGTTTGTATTCACTCAAAACGGTACTGTTTTGTGTACCGGTTGCCGTTTCCTGTACCTTTATTTGTTGCTCGTTAACCGTAATTTGCTTTTTTAAAACCTCTATTTGGGTATTCCAGTCGTCCAGTTGTTTTGTTGTTGCGGCATCGGCTTTTATCAGCCTTTCTGTACGGTTTTTTTCATACAGGGCGTTAGCCAGCTGTGTTTTTTGAACGGCTATCTGATCTTTAAGCATTTGCACTTCCGGGCGAACATCCATTGTTTTTTGATGCAGCGCGCCTATGGTTGCCTCAACCTGGGCTTTCTGCAATTCAAGCGGCACAGAATCAATAATGCCGACAATGCTGTCTTTTTTTAGGATAGAACCTTCATCAATATTTAATGACATGATCTTCCCTGGTACTTCTGCAGATACAATTACTTCATCCACTTCAAATGTTCCTGAGGCATCAGATAAATTGTTATTTGAGTTGCATCCCGTGAGCATAAGCGGCAATAACAGGGCATATAAGTATAGCTGTGCTTTCATTTTGTTATTTGATCAATTATTTGTGATGTTACCGACGGTACTCTTATAGTTATATTGTTCCTGTAACAGTTGTATTTCATGAAGGATAAAGTTTTGCCTTGCTTGGTCTTCTGCGTTTACTTCAGTGATATAATCATGGGCGCTGAGTACCCCATTTTCCAGTTGAGCGCTTGCCGCCTTTTTTACAGATTCGCGCAATGCGATAATTGCATTGTCTTTTTTAAATAGTTCAGAAAATTTTTCTATGCCAGCGCTTTGCTGTTTTTGTGTGATACCGGTATTAAACAGGAAGGTTTCTTTTTGTATATCGAGGCTGTTCCGGTTGATGTCCAGTAGTTTCCTTTGGTTTCTTAAAGTGTACAGACTGCTCAGGTTCCAGCTTAATTTTACGCCGCCAATATAATACCATGCAAAATCATTGCTGAGTGGATTCAAACCCGGACGGCCATATCCTTCCTGTAAGAAGAGCCCGAATTTTGGCCTGAGTTGCGCTTTTAGCAATTGTTCCTGTAAATCATATATTTTTTTTTGCTCATCGTAAAGCCGCAATTCGGGCCTGTTAATATTATCTGACGTAATACTCGCAACAGGTTTTTCAAGAATTGAATTTTCATTAAGCGGAATATTAATGAATAAACTCAACATATCAAGATATGCTTTCTTTGTCGCGATCAACTCGATGCGCGATTGGTCAGTTTGTAAGAGCTGTGCTGATAATTCATCTACGCTGCTTCGGTAAGCTGTTCCGTTTGCAACAAGCGCTTTTGCTTTATCAATACCATTTTGTATATCATCTTTCAGTAGCGTATTTTGTTTTAACTGCTCGTTCATTAATAATATGCCAAAAAACAGTTGATTTACACGATCATATAATGCATATAATTCTACATCCAGGTTTTGCTGCTGAATAACCTCATTCGTTTCGGCAGATTGCTTTTGATTCTTTATTATCCCGCCATCATAGATCACCTGGTCAATCTCACCATACACTTTATATTGATCTCTGCTATATTTCGGCAAGGAAAAACCCGGAATAGGAATGCTGAAAGGAAAACTGGTAACCGTTGACTGGTAGGTAGCCTGACCATTTACAGATAGCGCAGGTAAATAGCCTTTTGCTGCATTAGAAACAGTATATGCGCTTGTTTTGGTAATCAGGTCGCGTTGTTTAATCAGCGGATAGTTTTTTCTTGCCAGTTCATACACTTGCTGTATGGTAAGATGCGGCAAAGACTGCCCATACACTTTTATTCCTGCAAGAATCATTATAATACCCAAAATGATCATTATAACTATTGTTATCAGCCTTGTAGACCAATTTGCAAATCTTATCACGGTTATTCTTCATTTATAAATAATCAGGCATGAATTACCATCGAAATTCAAATGGTTTTATAAAGTCAGGATTTATTTTAGGCCTAACTACAGTTAATTTATGCTGATATGAAGGTGAGTATAAAGCGCTTTTTGCAAAATGATGAGGGTCATTTTAACGGCTGATTTTCAACAGTAATCCGTAATTCATATCATACTTTTTCCTGATGGCTGTCATTCTTCATCGGTAATATCCTGTGAAACTTTGTTTATTGTAAAGCACAAAAATGTTAGGGGAATGAGGAGTGGCCAAATGGAAAACCTGTTGAAATATAATAATACTCAGGCAAGATAATGCCCTTGAAAAAAATGATCCAGGGCACTTTATAAATCAAAGTGTCAGGTTGTTATGATAACAATCAGTTTTGTGTATGTCCAGGGTCATTGCGGGCAAAATCACTAAGATGTTACTTTGAAATATGAAATAAAACTATTATTAACTTTAAAATTAAAACCATGAAAACTGATTTTCAAATTCAAACAGATGTTATGGATGAATTAAAATGGGAACCATTCCTGAATTCATCTGAAATTGGCGTAGCAGTAAAAAACGGTATTGTTACACTGTCGGGACAAGTGGATACATATTCCAAAAAATTGCTTGCAGAAAAAGCTGTTAAACGTGTGGCTGGCGTAAAAGCGGTTGCAGAAGAAATACAAGTTGGTATTTCTCCTTTGTATAAAAAAACCGACGCTGAAATAGCGCAGGCAGTATTGAATGCTTTGAAATGGCATTCGTCTGTTGATGAAACCAAGCTTAAAATCAAGGTTGAAGATGGTTATGTGAAATTAGAAGGAGAAGTAGAATGGGAATATCAACGCAGCGGCGCTAAGTCAGCTATTGAAAATTTGACTGGCGTACGCTCAGTTATCAACCTTATTACCGTGAAGCCCCGTGTTACACCGTTTGAGATTCAGCAAAAAATAGGGGCTGCTTTTCAAAGAAGCGCAACCCTTGATGCCGGAAAAGTAACCGCGGAAGTAACCGGAAGCAAGGTTACACTTCGGGGCAAGGTACGTTCATTCAGCGAACAGGAAGATGCCGAAAATGCAGCTTGGGCAGCTCCGGGTGTTTTAAGCGTTGAAAGCAAACTGGAAATTGAAGATCCGGAATATGCTTTTTAGATTTTTTAAACGTTTGCCGGATAACCGCTTTAATTACTGAAAATTGAGATGGTTGAATTAGAATCTCCTTCTCCCCGCAAAAAAAACACCTCCGGGCTTTACAAAGCCCGGAGGTGTTTTTTTATCTGTGTTCAAGATCATACTCACTTATCATCATCATCGTCCGCTTTCTGAACGGCTTTTACAAAGGCGGCGCGCACCGGGGTGGGTACTGGTATATTGTCACCTTTAATAGCTTTCCAGATCATGGTATTCATAATCTCATCAGGCACACGGTCAACTCCTGAAAAATCAAGTCCTTTGGCCATCGCCGCAAGCTTTGTCCCTTTAGGGTTAAGCTCATTCAGGTTGATGTTGGATGGGAAACTATTAAACGGTGTGTTGTTGGGCGTTTTATTAAAACAACGCCACATAGGTGTGGCCGAGGCGTCATACTGTGTCATAGGCGGCAGGCCAAGCACCAGCTCCATAGTGCGCAGCACAGACGAGGTGGAATACATGGTATGATCTACAAAGTTGCGTTTTACAAAGCCTCCTGCAACGTAAGCAGGCGAGCGGTGGGCATCCACATGGTCCGGACCGTTCTGGGCGTCATCTTCCACGATGAAGATCACGCTGTTTTCCCATATCGGGCTTTTGCTGATATGCTCCACCAGCTTACCCACGGCGAGGTCATTATCCGCCACATGCGCAAAAGGCGTGGGCCTGCCGGCAGTAGTGCCCTCGGTATGGTCTGAAAGCATACGGATGGTCATTAACCGGGGCAATGCATTTTTCCGCATTAATGAATCAAAGTCCCGTTCCCATACCTGGTAACGTAGCGTGTCGGGGTCGCGCAGGTCACCGGTTGGATATGCCTTGGGGAAATGATCTTTCAGTATGGGTATCTGAGGTGTATTATCTGCATTTACAAATTCGCCATAGGTGCGGAAAGTCAGGTTAAAACGATTGGCCTGATCCCAGATGTACAATTTGTTTCTGGCGGTCTTCCCAACGGCTCCCGGCCCGCGGTTACCATAGCTGGTAGGCCAGTTTTTTTCCATATAATCAGTAGCATAAGCGCCCAGGCTCCAGTTATGCCCGTCGGCACTTACCTCACCATCTACATAAAAATTATCCAGCAGCACAAAGTTTTCAGCCAGTGCATGGTGATTAGGCGTAATACGTTTGCCAAACAAAAGCAGGCTGGTATCGCCATTGCCTTTAGGCAAGTCTGATAGTACCTGGTCATACGTGCGGTTTTCCTGAATGACGTAAAAAACATATTTGATGGGCGACGTGGCGCCCACTTTACCTGGAATAGGATTGCCCGTATCACTGTCGGCATTCGTTTCCTGCTCTCTATGATAAGGCGTATTATGATATACGGCCTGTGAGTATACAGATAGCTCTTTTTCAGTTGGAGCAGGGATAATGCTCAGTGTGCCCATCAATAGCCCGCCGCCTATATATTCGGTACGTGGTGGCTGGAAAGGGTCGCCGCCGTGTAGTACAACTGTTTGATTTTTAGCTATCGGGTTAGGCCCGTGCGGATTGGGGAGTGATGAAAAACCCTTGCCGTTGGCTACATACAATTTGCTGTCAATAACACGCATCACACTTGGATACCAGCCCGTAGGCACAAACCCAAGCGATTGACTGGAACCTGGCTTTGTTACGTTAAACACGGCCAGGCAGTTATTATCGGCATTGGCAATATACAGCGTTTTATCATCCTTGCTCAAGGCTACCGAATTGCTGGTCGTTCCACTCAGTGGTGTAGGAGATACTGCTGTGTTTAGTGTTTCCAGCACCTTGGCCTTGCGCACATCAATTACAGAAACTGTGTTATCATTAGCATTGGCCACATACAGGTATTTTCCGTTCCGGGAAACACACAGGTCATTGGGGTTATCGCCCACGGCAACAGAGTCAACCAGTTTATTTTCTTTCGTATCAAATATGGCCACTTTGTCGTTGCCCCAAAGGCTGATGTATAGTTTTGACAGATCGGGCGATAGCAGGCAGGTATAGGCTTCGGTGCCCAGTTTGATATGCTGGCGGATGGTTTTCGTTTTCAGGTCGATGAGATACAGGCTATTGTCCAGTTTGGTAACTGCATACAGGATACCTTTTTTATCATCAAGCGCCAGGCCCGTAGGCGAAATAGACGCTGCATTAGGTTTTTTGCTCCACGCTTCGCCCAGTTTAATGGTGTCGGCTGCAACAAGTTTGTTGTTGGTGATGGCATAACGGATTATCCAGTTGTTATCGCCACCTGAGGCATAGAGCGATTGTTCGTCTGCACTGAACACCAAGCCACCCCATGCCTTGCTGATCAGTACCTTATCCAGTTCCCGGTCGTTCCGGGCATCCAGCAGTTGGATGGTTTGTACGCTTTGGCCATTGTTAGTAACCGCCGCGTAGTGGTGGCTTTTACTTACAGCAATGTTTAACGGCAGGTCGCCCAGTGGCAGACTTTTGCCTACAGGCGTTAATGACCATCCGTTGGGCAATTTTACCCGGTTGTTTTCAACAGCGGCAAGGTCTTGTGCCTGCACATACCTGCTGCCGGCCAGTATCATGACGGCCATACAAATAATTTTGTTCGGTGACATATGTATTATGTGAGTTAAAAAATGTGTGAGCAGGGTGGAAACAGTCCTTGTCAGCGGCCGGTTCCATGATGAAAATAAATAAAGTGAGATATAAATCCTGAACAGGAAGTGTAAAATGGAGCCAGGCGTAACGGAGATGGAAGGTCATATTTTTTTAGCGCTTGCTCCATGCTTGACCAAGCGCCCCCTGACCGGGGAAGTACCTTCCTGAAAAACAAGTGAGTTTTGCAAAAAAACTTTATTTTTCATCGCCGTCTGGTCGATTTAACTTGACCAAAGATGAGTAATCCGGCCGGTATAAAGAAAAATAATTGAAAATAATGGGCGGTGCTGAGGACGGTTAAAAGATGAGTTTTTTCAATTGCCCGCTTAGTCCAATTCACTATTCATCAATTGATGAAATACCTAAAATAATATTTGTAAGAAGTTTTTTCCCTTCAATGGTCATAAAACAGGTTTATTTTTTTATGGTTACAACTAATCGTTGTCCGTCCGGAACGTCAAGACTCCAAAGATCGGCTATGTCTTCTAATTTAACCTCAATGGTTTCTACTTTTAATTTACCCTCGGCTGCCAGTTGAAACATCTCCGGTAATATTTCAGAAAAAAGTTTACGCACCTCATCTTTAGACCAGCTACCCAAACCGGAGCCAGTTAATTGCAAATCGACGCTTCTTAAATTCGCGGCAGATAATTGGATCAAATCCCCGGTAATACTGCCTACAGATACAAATCTGATTTTGTTGGTGAATGAGCCTTTACCCATTAAGCAGGCCAATATCATTTCGGCCGTATGGCCCCACAGGTAATCAATAATTACGTCAATCGGTGTAGCTGCATGGACGTTTTTCAATTGTGTAAGCAATTGTTCATCCCCTTGTTTCACAGAAATAATTTCGTCAGCACCCAACTCCAGCAAATCCGCTAATGATTGTTGATTTCGTCCGGTCGCGATCACTTTTTTCGCACCGTAATACTTTGCTATCTGTACGGCTACCCGCCCGGTAAAACCTGTAGCACCGTTTATTAACACTACATCTCCCTGTTGTATATTTGCTTTAAACCGTAAACCCATCGCTGCGCCAATTACTGCATTTGCCAAAGCCGCCGCCGTTGCATCGCTTATACCGGCCGGTAGCTTTACAATTCTATCTTTTTCAATGGTTGCTTTTTCTGCCAGCATACCACTTACCCCCATTCCGTAAACTCTTGTTCCATCATTGAGCAAGCAAACACCGTCGCCGCCAATTACGCGACCGCCTTCTTTTGGGGCCTCGCTTGAGTAATGCTTTCCGGCAGCCGTGCCTTTATCAAAATGCTTTATGGCAACCGCTTTGACTGTTACTAACACTTCATCTTCATTTTGAGCGATTGGCTCGGGGAAATCTACATATTGGGGCAATTCCCCCTTTTGATACATTACGGCTGCTTTCATAGTTCTATTTATTTGAATAATTGATTAAGTGTAATTAATAAGGAAGGGTGCTGCTTTTACAGCTTGCAACCTTTGATAACTAAAGTAAGATGTACTTTCATTTGCCATGTTTTTAAATACAAGGCAAAACTATAGCGGAATTATTTTATGGACGATAACATATGTTATCAAGTTCAGAAATGTGATTTTCCTTTCGCTATTTTGCTTTTAATACGGCTTAGATGCACGGTTGTAACGCCCAGATAAGAAGCAATATAGTGTTGAGGCACCCGCTGTATAATATGCGGACTTTCATTTAAGAGATTTTGATAGCGCTGTTCGGGGGTATCCCTGATAAAGGATAAAAATTCATGCATGTAATGTAACAGCCTTTCGCCAGAAACCTCTAAAACGATATTAAGAAAACCGGGCTCCTGGCTTAATTCTTCCATCAAGTTATTGACGTGTGTTTTAGGTAATAAATAAATGATTGATGGTTCAATCGTTTCGATGGTAAACAAGCTTGGTGTATTTTTTAAAAAGCTCTCAAACGAGGTAAGGCCCTCTTTTTCAAAGAAAAACTGCACGGTTTTATCATTTCCATTGTTGTTAAAACCGGCGCGGATACACCCTTTTTCTACAAATATATAATGTCCTGATACGGTTCCTTCTTCTAACAAGATTGTTTTTGCGGGGACCTCCATCCGTTTCTGAAACTCGAGGTATTTATCCCAATAAGGAGTTAATTGCGGAAATTTATCTTTAAAGTGAAAAAGCATGAATTAAACAATAGGGTTTACTAAGTTAGTCAGTGGAATAATCACTCCAATGCTATATGTCAATTATTCTTTTTTAAGTAGTTAATTGCCGGCTGCCAAAATTTCCACTAAGCGTTGATACAGGTATATACTATTTATCTTTCTTTCCTGATCTTATCACGATGTTTAGCACCCCATTCTGACAGCGCATGCAGTACATCGCCGAGGGTGTCTGCATACTCGGTGATCTGATATTCAACTACTACAGGTGTTTGCGTGTGCACTTTTCTTTTTACAAAACCATTCATTTCCAGCTCTTTTAATTCGTTAGAAAGTACACGGGCAGAAATACCATTCACCGTGCGTTGTATTTCATTAAAGCGCTTATTGCCTTCTCTTAAAGCCACAATTACACGTAATTTCCATTTACCGCCAATAACGTAAAGCGCATCGCCAATAGAGTCTAACAATACAGTGCATTTTTGGGCGGTGATAGGTGTATCTAATTCCATAATTAATTGATTTATAGTAAGCTATACAAAAGGTTACTACTAACCTTTTGTATACTGCTAATAATTTGTAATCAAATGTAGATAGATTTGGCCACATAAATTAATAAACGATGAAAAAGATACTTCATATTATTTCAAGCCCCAGGGGCGGTGCTTCATTCAGCATTAAATTAGGAAATGCCGTTGTCAAAAAGTTACAGGAGGCATACCCGGGCAGTACAGTAAAAGAAAGTAATTTGGTCGACAAACATTTCCCTCATTTAGAAGAGGCTCACCTTACTTCGTTCTTTACACCAGCAGAAAACAGGACACCTGAAAACATTGCAGCCATAGCGCACTCGGATGAAGCTATACAGGAGATTATGGAAGCCGATATTATTGTAATAGGCGCACCAATGTATAATTTTACTATCCATTCTACCTTAAAAGCCTGGCTTGACCATATTGTTAGGGCCGGAATCACTTTTAAGTATGACCAAAATGGGGTAGAAGGCCTTGTTAAAGGCAAAAAAGTTTATATAGCCGAAACCACAGGTGGCATTTATACAGAGGGGCCAATGCAGGCGTATGATTACATTGCCCCATATTTAAAAGTTGTTTTAGGCCATATGGGCATGACTGATATTACCGTGTTTCGTATTGAGGGTACCGCTATACCCGGCGTGCAAGATACCGCAGTGGAAAAAGGTATCAATAGTATTAATTTAAATTAAAATCCACTTAACACTAACAAATAAACCCTGCCTTATAACAAGGCGGGGTTTATTTGTTATACTTAAAATTGGACAAATATTAATTGAGATTATTGAAATTTTTAATTAACCCCTGTGTTAGTGGCTTAGTTATATAGGATTGCACGAAGGCGTAATCTTTCGATTTTTCAATATCTTCATTTTTAATAGAGGAAGATAATATGTATACCTTAATTTTTTTGCACAATGCAGGATAAATTTTAGTAAACCCATCTAAAAAATCCCATCCTGTAAAACCCGGCATAAATAAATCCACCAAAATTATATCCGGTAATTCATTGGCATTTAATTCGTTTTCCTTTAACAGATCCAACGCATCCCTGCCATTAAAAAAGAACTTGATCCTTTTACAATCGGTGTAAGTTTTAACTAAACTACTTACAATTAAATGGTCAAATTCATTATCATCAATGTAAAAAAGGTTGTCACACATGGGTTAAAATTAGGTATTAACTATAGCTTTCAACTTCAACTATAAAAATTGAAATATAACTAATGGATATTAAGGCTTAGTTTATTAGGTGGTATTATATTACAATGGTAATGTGTTCTTATACAATAATACAAATCATATTTTCTAAAGCAAAATTACTTGTACCAACAAGAGGATCTTGATGCCACAAAAACAAAAATAGCGCTGTTCAATCCTGCTTAAAAAAATCAATAAATATTTAGTTGAATATAATATATTTGGATGTAGCAATAACTGTTTTTTAACCTGTCACATAAGTCCGACTATTGCTTAGTTAACTAATAGTCAATTTGTTAAGCAAAATGAAAGTCGCTTGTTTAATTATTACCTACACGTCTGCCCAACAGACATTGCGACTTATAAAAAAGCTTAATAATGGCCATTTTGATTTCTATATTCATGTAGATAAAAAGCTTGACCTGGATACACATAAAGTATTATTTGATGAGCCAAATGTGTACTTCGTTACCGATAGGATTGATGTAAAATGGGGCGGCTTTACCAGCGTTTATGCAACCATTAACGGGTTAAAACAAATTGCGGCATCAAAAATCAATTATGATTATGTGAATTTATTAAGCGGGCAGGATTACCCAATTAAATCTGCCACATACATTATTGAATTTTTAACCCGTAATAAGGGTAAGCAGTTTATTCATTTTAAGGATTTTGAAGAATGGACGGGTGCCCAAAAACGAATTGATGAGTATTATCTTCAGGATTTGAATTTTAAAGGAAGGTTCAGGCTTCAGCAATTGATTAATACAATTTTTAAAAAGCGACAGGTGCCAGATGGTATTAAACCTTATGGCTTTGCAACATTTTGGACGCTGACTTTAGATTGTGCCTTGTATGTATTAAAAACTTTAGAAACCGACCATAGGTTTGAGCGCTTTTTTAAATACACATTTGGCAGCGATGAGTTTATATATCCAACCATTATTATGAATTCTGCTTATAAAACGTCTGTAATAAATAATAATTACCGGTATACCGATTGGTCGAAAGGTGGCTCCAGTCCGAAAATTTTAGTAACCGGAGATTTTGAAAAGATTATTGCATCTGATTGTCTTTTTGGGAGAAAGTTTGATATAAATATTGATTCAAATATTTTGGATATGATTGATGACTATGATTTAAAGCACCACAATTAATACATTGATATAATGGCTTATATTATTGATTTAACCAATTACAAAGACGAAAGAGGAACACTTACAGTAATAGAAAAAGTATTGCCTTTTGAAGTTAAAAGAATATATTATATAACCGGGGTTAATCATTTATCACGTGGCGGGCACCGGCATATGGAATTAGTAGAAGCTATTATTTGTATACATGGCCGTTTTTGCGTTGGGATTAATGATGGTGTAACCAGGCAAGAGATAGTATTAGATAATCCACACCAATGTTTGATCATTGAAGTTGGTGAATGGCACAACTTTTACAATTTTGCTCCTGATAGTATCCTGTTATCGTTAGCATCTACCCATTACAATCCTGAAGATTACATTTACGAACCATATGCGTAGCATGATCCCGTACGAAGACCTCAAACGTTTAAATGCACCGTTTACAGAACAATTTCGTGCTAAATTTAATAGTGTGCTGGAAAGCGGCAATTATATTTTAGGAGAACAAGTGGCATTGTTTGAAAAGCAATTTGCCGAATATAATGAAGTGCCATATTGCGTTGGTGTTTCAAATGGATTAGATGCTATTATGCTATCATTAAAAGCATGCAACTTGCCCGAAGGCAGCGAAGTGATTGTGCCAGCAAATACATTTATAGCCACTATATTAGCTGTATTGCAATGTAAATTGATACCGGTACTTGTTGAGCCAGATATTCATACTTACAATATTGATCCTAAAAAAATAGAACAGGCAATCAGTTCTAAAACTAAAGCCATCTTAATTGTTCATCTCTACGGTAAGTGTTGCGATATGGATAAAATTGTAAGCATAAAAGAGCAATATAACTTATTTCTGATTGAAGATAGTGCACAAGCCCATGGTGCCACTTATAAAAATAGGCCAGCCGGTACATTTGGTGATCTTGGCACCTTTAGCTTTTATCCAACAAAAAATTTAGGGGCATTAGGAGATGGTGGTGGGATAATATGTAAAGATGATAGCTATTATATTAAATTATTACAGTTACGTAATTACGGCTCTGATAAGAAATATTATAATGAAATAATTGGGCTCAATTGCAGGCTTGATGAAATGCAGGCAGGCTTTTTAAATGTAAAACTGCCCTGGTTAAATCAAATTAATGCCCATAAAAATAAACTGGCAAATTTATACTTCGAAAATTTGAACAGTAATTTTATACTGCCTGTTAAAAATGAAAATCAATATGACGTGCACCATATTTTTAATATACGCCACTCTCGCAGAGATGAGCTGCAGGCTTATCTTGAAAAAAACAATATAGGTACAGCCATACATTATCCAATACCCCCTCATCAGCAAAATGCTTTAAAACATTTGTTTTTAGGTAAATCATTTCCCATATCCGAAGAGATACACCAAACAACTTTAAGTTTACCCTGCTCATATTTTCACACGGAGGACGACATCCGGCAGGTAATTGATACCTTAAATAAATTTTAATTATCAGTATGATGAGCATTGCCGATATTGCAGTTATAGGGAGTGGCGCTGCGGCTACAACAACGCTTATTGAACTTTTTAACAAATTGATTGAAGGGCAGACTATAACAGAGAAACTTCGTATTATGGTTATTGATAAATATCCGGAGTTTTGGAAAGGGATACCTTATGGTATGCGTTCATCAATTAATTCATTAACGATCACCAATACTGCAGATTTTGTTTCTGTTGAGCAGGAAAGAAAGATCTTTCACGAATGGCTTAAAGCAAATCATGATGAATGGACAAGATATTATCAATTAAACGGAGGCGTTGCCGCATCGGTTTGGCTTGCAAACAATTTGCCTCTCATTGAAAAAGACAAATGGAACGAGGTATACCTGCCGCGGTTTGTTTTTGGTTGGTATATGCAGAACAGGTTGCTTACCCTTTTAGGCCAGGTAGAAGAAAAGCAACTGGCCTCAATTACATTAATACAGGCCGAAGCCATTGCCGTAAAATTAAATACTGATGCCGTTTACGAAGTAACTTTAGAAGACGGGGACAAAAAAACAACTTATATTAAAGCGCAAAAAATAGTAATAGCCATAGGTTCGGCTCCGATAAAAAGTAATGACGATGAAAATAGCGGGCTATATGCCTATATCAATGATTTATACGCGCCAACATTAGATGAAAATTTGCGAACAATAAAAAACGATCTTCATAGAACGCCAGCTAATCACAACAAAAATGTGCTGATAATTGGTTCAAATGCAAGTTGTATTGAACTGTTATATATTTTAAATCACCGGCCGGATATATTAAAAGATATTCATAACATAACTGTTATATCCAGAACAGGTAAAATGCCTTACTATCTTTCAGAGGCCGAACTTGAGCATTACCCATGCAGTAATTTAGACCAACTTAAACAGGATGGTAATTATAACGTGCACACGCTTGTTGAGGCAACTAAAAAAGATATAAGTAATGCTGTACAATACACGGTTATTGTCGTCCCTTATTTAAACAGAATTATTGGTTATACCATTGAATTATTACAAATATTGGATGAAGGATCAAAAGCGATATTTTTTAGTATTTATGGCCCGCAATTAACAAAATTGATCCGGCGGTCGGGGCCGGCTTATAAAAGCGCGTCAGATAATTTAATTGCCCTACAAAAATTATCGATGCTTAAAGGTGATTTTTTAAATATGGAGCAAGGGTTAAATGGAGGAATATTGAATTATATAAACGCAGATTATATTCAGCAAAAATACCCTGTGGCTTTTAAAGCGGTGATTAATTGTTCGGGCTCAGGCAGGCTGCAAAACTCAGCCTCACGATTAATAGGCAATTTAATAAACCAAAATGGCTGCGGTTTAACTATGTCAGGAGAGGGTATTATAGTTAACGAAAAATTTGAAGCGGCTCCAAACCTATATGTTATTGGCCCGCTATTAGCCGGTAATATGAATAAAATAATACATTTTTGGCATTTAGAAAATGTATCCAGGTTAATATATCTGGCACCTTACCTGGCAGAACAATTGATCAATAATTAAACGTCTGTAAACGCCGAAAGGTCAACTTTTAAGTAAATAACAATATTATCAAGCGCGTTGCAAAATTCATCTTTAAGCAAATTTAGTTTTTCATTATTTTGATCTTCGTAATCCTCAAGGTCCCTAACCACCTGTTTTAATGAATTAACCTGGATATGTATTAAAGATGTTTTGAGCTTATGAACAATTTCGGCTATTGCTTTCCAATCATTGTCTTTAGCTAAAGATCTGATATTTTTAGTTTCTGAGGAAAACATTTCTATCAGGATATTTAAAAGTTTAACAAACAGCATATCATCATTGTTGGTTAAAAGTTTAATATCAGTTAAATCATACAGATTTAAATTTGCCGGTAGTATTTCATCCGTGTTTTTGTTTTCCTTCATATATTATATTATACCTGCTTTAACTACGTTTTTCTTCCTGTATTGTGCAATTATTCTTTATTTTTGCATAACAAATAAAGAAGCCTTCATAAACGTCTATGTAATAAATATTTATTAAAATGTGAATTTAGGATTCCATTTCAATAATAACAGCGTATAAAAACATTACTTAAATTGTTCCGTGTATAAGAACTTTTATTCAAATAGGATATTTATATAAAGATTAGCGTAATAACAAACACTGTATCTCCGAGTTGCCAAACTATTTAAACATGAACCCCACCCCAGCTAATCAAAGTAAAGTTATAATTATTGAAGACGATAAATATATGCAACTTATTTTAAGCGAGTATTTAAATAAGATGTATGAAATAAAAACGTTTACTACGGTGCTTGATGGTCTTACTTATTTACAAAATGGCAATATACCAGATTTGATTATCTCAGATTTAAATACACCGGGTATTAATGGTTTTGAATTAATTGAACAGCTTAAAGCAAGCACTCTTTTTAATTTGATTCCAATCATTATTATATCTGGTGATGATTCTTCAGATAAACGGATAAAATGCTTAAACCTGGGGGCCGATGATTATATTGTTAAGCCCTTTAACCCTGCTGAACTTGAGGCACGTATAAGGGTTGTATTAAAAAGAATTGGTAAATGACAGGAACTATGGGTGTTGATCAGCAACCAATCATTGCACTTGTAAATTTTAATAAAGAAACTTCTGCTGTAATAAAAACCTGCAACTTTAATAATATGCAGTTGATGCATTTTATTAATGAAACAGAAATGGTTTCAATTTGGCAGGTTAGGCGCCTTAACATTGTAGCCATAATTTCCTGTAACGAGATATTAAGTACGAATGGCGTTAATATAAAAAATCTAACCAACAAAAAGTTTCCGCGGGTTCCTGTGTTTTTGTTAATAACCTATTTTAATGATAATC
>DASWOZ010000448.1:0-5829 GCA_036398535.1 Mucilaginibacter sp.
ACTGGCCATTTTGATCAATAACCAGGATACAGGTAAATCAAGCGCGCAAATGATCAAAGCGATAGATGGGATTGGCATGTTTAAGGTATCGCAGATAGCGAAGGGCGAAACCAATATAGCCAATGCCATGCATCATAGTGATGCTATGCTGGGGATTGTTATTCCGGCTAATTTCTCTGAGAGGGTAGCTGCTAAATCAAAAAGTGTATCAGATAAGGCTATGGCAAGCTTTGGTTTGGCTGGCGATTCAACCAAAAAGCCGGTTGGTGATGTTGATCCGCTAACGCTATATTATAATCCTGTTTTGCAGGAATCATTGCGTCTGTCTGTTAAGGGGGCACTGCAAAGCGCCCTGCAAATGGTGGAGAGCCGCGAAACGTTAAGAACGCTTTATTTCTCCATCAACGAAAAGCAACTGCCTGAGAAATTGGAAAATGACATGCTGAATAATCGCACGCCTATTGATGAAGTTCCGGTATCTAAAGACGGTACTAAAAGCACACCAAACGCTACCCAACACAATGTACCGGCATGGACAATTTTTGCCATGTTCTTTGTTATCATGTCATTAGGCGGTAGTGTAGTGCGCGAAAAGGTAAGCGGCAGCTATATCCGTTTAAAAACATTGCCCACCAATTATTTGGTTGGGTTAGCATCCAAGCAAATAACTTATTTAGGGGTTACCATATTACAGGCTGCCGTAATATTTTCAATGGGGATCTGGTTATTTCCTTTTATTGGTTTAGCGCCATTAAATCTCCCTGCAGATCTGTTTGCGTTATTTTTAACCACCCTGATATGCGGCTGGTGTGCGGTAAGCTATGCCATTTGTGTAGGCGTATTTTCTGACACGCAAGAACAAAGCAACGGTTTTGGGGCGGTATCTATTGTAATATTAGCCTGCGTTGGTGGGTTAATGGTGCCGAGCTTTGCCATGCAGGGCGCGTTTAAAACCGCGGCAGATATATCGCCTATGCACTGGTGTCTGCAAGCTTACTACACCTTGTTTTTAGAAGGTGGGAAACTAAAAGATATTTTAAACAACTTGATACCTTTGTTTATTATTACGCTGGTAATTCAGTTGGTTACCTATTTAGGATTGAAAAGAAAAAATTTGATATAATTACTCAATGGAAAAAGAAGCATTAAAGGCACAGCTAAAAACACAAATTATCCAATTTTTAAACTTAACTGATCTTACACCTGCCGATATAAAAGATGATGAACCACTTTTTGGCGATGGTATGGGCCTGGATTCTATCGATTCACTGGAGCTGATTGTATTGTTAAAAAAAGAATACGGCATTACCATCCAGGACCCTAAAGAGGGCCGTAAAGCACTGGTAGATATAAATACGATGGCTGATTATATTGAAGCGAACGGGAAGTAAATTTAAATGTATGTCATTGCCCACCAAGCTTCTCGCAATGACATATTTAATTTTTTTTTATAAAAATTCCCTGGAACTTAAAGCAAATTACATCTTCAGCAATTAAACTGGCGGCTGCCTTAACTTGCCTTTCATCAATTGTGTAATTGATCTCTAATAGCAGCAGGTTATTTTTCTGCGGATCAATTAAGGACATGAATTTTAAATTATCCGCTTTTTCAAGCTTTAGCGTGGTAGATAAATTCTTCTCCAAAACTTCTTTTATTAACTGCACCATGCAGGCCCCGGGCAAAACCGGCTGACCGGGAAAATGTCCTTCAAATATTTCATTAGTGGTATCCATCTCCAAAACTGCGTTTATCACGTTTTCCTGGTGATCTGATGATATAATATGGAAAAGTGAGTCTGTTAACATGCGGAGATCAGCATTAAGGAGTGATAAATATTTTGATAATGGTTATAGATCAGCACTTTTTTAGGCTGTATATTTTCTTGAGCTACAATATCAGGAACATTTTCGGCTTTAACACAATTTGCTGCTAACCATAAAGCAAATGAGGATGATGTGGCGTATTCGCCGCACAAGTGCTTGTAATGCCCTTGCGGCCTGCCTGCAAATAATTCTACCTGTTCATAAACCACATCATTCTTTGTATCGCCGTTTTTCCCGGTAATGACCAGATCAATATCGTCAATCTGTGTAGCATGTGTTGCCAAAAAAGCGACTATTTGCTTTTCAATTGCGGCATTGTCAGCGGGCTTATAAAATGTTTTTAAGCCATTAAATTCGCCCAAATTATCCGGAGAAGATTTGCCGGATAATAAAAAAAACGTAGCTCCTTCACCGCCGATTGTTCCTTTTGACTCCTCTGCAAACAATGCCAGGTTAGAAACAGGCTTTCTTTTATATAATCCCAACCGGGTTAAAATGGTAAAGCTGGAATCGGTCATTTCATCTGTACCGCCCACCAATACGGTGTCTGCTTCGCCTTCGTTTAAAAGCATAAGGCTATCAATCAAAGCATTTTCAAATGATACGCCCTTGTGTACAAATGTATTATTGTAGTTATGGCATTTCAACATTAAAGCAATTTGCGCCGCTACGGTATTATGGGTTGATTGGATAAAAGCAGTGGGTGGCAGCATTTCTTCCTGCATTTCAATAATGCGGGTTAAAAAAGTTACGGTATCTTCAATACAGCCCAATGCGGTTCCGGTAATGATAGCGCCGGGCATGGTTACTTTAGCTTTACTTAAACAATCATGACCAGCAGCGACACCTATTTTTATAATGTGGCTCATCCGCCGGATTTGCTTTGGGTCGATAAACGTTTTATAATCGGGCTCAATGACCCTTAACCGGGTGCCGGTATATTCAACAATATTCTCCAGGAAACCAGCGTCCCCAAAAGTATATTGCGGAGATACAGAAGATGCAGATCGTATATAAGTCTTCATGTTATATCTCCGAAAATATTAAAGATGTACAATTGCCGCCAAACCCAAACGAGTTAGACATCACGTTTTTAATTTTCTGCCCCTTTAAAAATTTCGTTTCCGGAATGAACGGGACTTCATTCATCGGCGTTTCGAACCGTAAGTTGGGATAGATCAAACCATGTTTTATGGCTAATACAGAAAACACGGCTTCAATGCCGCCGCTTGCACCCAACGTATGCCCGGTAAATGATTTTGTTGAGCTCATCGGCGGGAAATCCTGTTCAAACAGGCGCTTAATTGCCGTACCCTCCGCGCTATCATTGTTAGGTGTGCCTGTGCCGTGTAAATTAATATAATCAATATCGGTTGTAGTTAGCCCTGCCTTGTTTAAAGCGCCCTGCATAGCCAGATAAGACCCCGTACCATCAGGCGATGATGCGGTTTGATGATAAGCGTCATTACTATTATTATAGCCGCTTAACTTCGCATATAAAGGCTTAGTTAGTGTCTTAGCTACTTTAGCTGAAACCAATATCATATATCCTGCACCTTCCCCTAAGTTTAAACCCTGGCGGTTCTCGTCAAACGGCTTACAAAACTCTTTGTCCAAAATCATTAGCGTATTAAAGCCGTTAAGCGTAAATTTGGTCAGGGCATCTGCTCCACCAGCCACAACTACATCTAATATTCCATTTTTAATTAACCGGGCCCCATAAAAAATGGCATTGGCCGATGAAGAACAAGCCGTACTAATCGTAGTTATGTAATCGGTAATACCCAATTTATCGGCTACCATTTCGGTTACGCTACCGCATTCGTGATCAAATACCTTTTTTAATTTACCCTTACTTTTATCTTTTATAAATTCAACAAAAAAGGCTTCACTTTTATCCATTCCGCCTACGGTATTTGCCGAAACAAAGCCCACGCGTAAGGAGTTAAGGTTAGGAATTGCCGCATCATCCAAAGCTTCTTTTGCGGCTATTAAACTTAAAAAAGTGGTGCGGCTGATGTCTGGCGAGAGGCCGGTTTTTGCAGCCAGTTCTTCATTAGTCAGTTTCACTTCGGCTACTGGTAGTTCATATTTATGAACCGTATTCATCATCGTAATATCTCCCATACCAGCCTTTTCCTTCTCAAACGAAACCAGGCATTCGGCTGTGTTATTACCTATTGCGCTAATAACTCCTAACCCCGCTATGTACACGGGTGTGTCTGTTTTATTAATTTTATCGCATTCAAAAATTTGAGTCATATTGTCCGCATTAAAAAAGGGGGTGTTTGATATTTCCTCCTTTTCAATCAAAAATAAAGCCGACTTATATTCTTCGTCAATCACATCTACCCAACCACAAATGCAGGCTTGCATTACGTTATTGTTTAATAAACTGCTTGCGTATTGTTTAATAAATACGGCATCAAAATGTTCGGTCACAAAAAACGCGTCTTCGCCTTTAAAATTATTGCGGATGCATATTTCACCGATCATAATATTAGGCAAGGTATATACAAACAGTGCCGGGCTTGGAATGTCGGCCACGCTTTTTAAATACTTTTGGTCACTATCTAAACTGGCATTGGCATTAGAGAGGATTAAGCCAACATCCTCCGGCTGGTATTTTTCTTTTTGGAAGTCATCTTTCAATAAAATTTCGGAAGTGAGCCAGGCCAGCTTGCTCAGATTATCCATTTTATAGAACCGGGGATAGCTCAACTCAAAATGCTGATATACCGACAGCAGGAATGCCGGCAGATCGGTATTGTTATTTTCAAAAACAATCCTCCCGTTTTTATAAACAGAATTATTGCTGATGACGCAATTGGATGTGATATAGTTACTTTTAGTACTCAATTTTTTATTTCCATTGTTGTCGATGCGGACACTGACAACGGATTAATTACCTCGTATGTTTGATAGGTTACTTACTAAATAATACTGCCGCATTACAACCCCCAAAACCCGAAGCTGTTTTAAGGCAATTACTATAATTACCCGGTAAAAGATCAGTACAAATATTTAGTGGATTGCTTACGCCCATGATTGAAAAACCCGGCGTTGGCAAAACCATATTCTCTTTTAATGATTGCATGGAAATTATCGACTCCATCAATCCGGCTGCGCCCAGCGTGTGTCCGTAATATCCCTTTAAACTGTTTACAGGCGTTGCCTGCAAATGGGCAATCGTTAAGGCTTTAGCCTCCATTTCATCGTTGTAACTGGTGGCTGTGCCATGGGCGGATACAAAATCAATATCCGCGGCGGCCATACCCGCATCTTTTAATGTCTTGTTGATTGCTTGTCCCAATTCCTCACCCGTACGTGATGGTGCCGAAATATGGTTGGCATCATTACTTACCGCACCGCTTAATACTTTAATATTATCCATATATTTAGGGTTGGAGGATAGCACGACGGTTGCCGCCCCTTCACCTAAAGTTATCCCTGTTCTGTTCGCGTCAAAGGGTTTGCATGGGGCCGGGCTTATTGCCTGGAACGATTGAAACCCTGACAACACAAATTTAGAGATCACATCGGCTCCGGCAATTACCGCGTTTTCATATTGTCCTGACTGTATCAACCGCATACCTGTTAAAATAGCCATGATTCCCGAAATACAGGCATTGGAAACAACCAAAGGTTGATTAACAAAACCGAAATATTCTGCCACTAATTTAGCAGAAGTAGGTAAAGCAATTCGCTCTTTTAGATCCGGATCATTAGGTTTGGTTTCTAAAAGGCTAATATTGCCTTTAGTGGTGGAGATGATCAGAATTGTTTTTTTATCACCCGCTTTAATTTCACTGGTTGCCAAAGCATCGGTAATGGAAGCGATCAGTAATTGCTCAAATTTGGTATGTGTGCCGTTCCCAAATTGTTGATCCTGATCAAATAAGGCCGCATAAAACGGCTCGTCGGCCATCGCTTTATTATGATGTAATTTAATACCCGAAATACCTTTTTTTAATTGCGCAAAGTTTTCGGCTGTGGTAGCGCCGA
>DASWOZ010000449.1:0-9794 GCA_036398535.1 Mucilaginibacter sp.
TGGGGCAGCCGGGTAATGCAACTGTTGCCGCGTGCCAAATCATCCGAAGAAGGAACTTATCAAACAGAGCGGGTAAACGCGGTTTTAAAAACAATAGATAACAAACAGCTATTAGGCCTATTAACCACCAGTATCAAAAACCTACAAAGCCGCTATGGCGATTGGAAGATACAGTGGGGAGAAATTAACCGTTACCAGCGCCCTGCAAATGGTGTATTTGACGATAACGCGCCAAGCATCGCCGTAGGGCAGGTGTCGTCTGTGTATGGCGAATTACCCTCATTTGTGAGCCGTAATATGAATAATACTAAAAAGCGTTACGGCTATTCGGGCAACAGCTTTATTGCCGCTGTTGAGTTTGGCCCTACGCTAAAAGCAAAATCTATCATGACGGGCGGGCAATCAACCGATCCCCAATCCAAACATTTTACAGACCAGGCGGATGGTTATATTAATGGTAAATTTAAGGATGTGTTGTTTTACAAAGCCGATGTTTTAAAACATGCTGAAAAAACATACCATCCGGGTGGATAATAATTTGTACATTAGATAACCTAAACGCTTATAAATGAATAAATACAATACTCCACTGCTCACCGCTGTACTGTTATTATTGGCTTTTTTTGTATCAGCACAAACGCCGGCATTAGATCAGACTTTGTTCAAATTACAAAAACAGGCGGCCGCTTTACCATTTGAAAAAGTGTATTTGCATTTTGATAAGCCCTATTATAGCGCGGGCGATACCATTTGGTTCAAAGCCTATGATGTATTAGGGCCACATCATGCCTTATCGGCATTAAGTAAAGTGCTTTATGTGGAACTGATCAATCAACAGGGCAACACAATTGTACAGAATATAAAATTGTATTTAACAGAAGGCACAGATTATGGTGATTTTGCCCTGCCGGACACGCTGCAGGAAGGTAATTATAGAATAAGAGCCTACACCAACTGGATGCGTAATGCAGGCCAGGAGTATTTTTTTGATAAAACCTTTACCATTGTTAATGCAATAAGTAACAAGGTATTTGTACAATCCAGTTCTGCTTATGTTATTCAAAATAACCAGCAGATGGTAAATACGATCATTACTTATACGGACATTGAGGGCAAGCCTTATGCAGGTAAGGATGTGCGATATGAAGTGCAACTTGACCCGCAGAATATTACTAAAGGCAAAGGCATAACCGATGAAAAGGGAAGGCTGAATATTGTTTTTGCAAATCCTGTTTCTAATATTTCAGGTTCTGGGCAAATCATGATTCCAATTGCACTTGATAATCAAAAAACGGTAACCAAAAACATAGCTATTAAAACTACAACATCAAAAGGAAGGCTGCATATTACTTTTGCAAATCCTGTTTCTAATATTTCAGGTTCTGGGCAAATTATGACTGCAATTGCACTTGATAATCAAAAAATAGTAACTAAAAACATAGCTATTAAAGCTACAATACCAAAAGTAGATGTTCAATTTTTCCCGGAAAGTGGCTCATTAGTTAACGGGCTCACATCTAAAGTGGCCTTTAAAGCAGTAGGCTCAGATGGATTGGGTGTTGATATCAATGGAGTAGTAGTGGATGACGAAAATAACGAGATAACAAAATTCACGACCTCACATTTAGGCATGGGGACTTTTATACTAAACCCGCAGGCAGGAAGAAGCTATAAAGCCAATATTACTTATACTGATGGGTCTACAGAAATGATTGCTTTACCGAAAGCACTGGATAAGGGTTATGTGTTGACGATAGACACTCAAAAGGATTCATCAAATATTATAGTTAAAATAACCGGCACAGGTTATGAAAAGCAAAAAGAGGGGGTTAGTTTGGTAGCGCAATCCGGCGGGGAAGTGTATTTGCAAGGCCAGGGCGAGCCGGGCAAACTAAATTTTACATCTGTAATTCCAAGAAACAAACTACCATCAGGCGTAATTCAGTTTACGTTGTTCTCGCCTAACGGCGAACCGTTAAATGAGCGACTGGTATTTATACAAAATCCTGATAAGCTAAAATTAGATGTGAACACAGCCAGCCAAAGCTATACAGCGCGACAAAAGGTAAAAGTTAATCTCAAGGCAAAAAATCCGGATAGCCAACCCATACGGGGGGATTTTTCGGTGGCAGTTATTGATGAAAGTAAGGTGCCGGTTGATGAAACAACCGAAAGCACTATCTTATCTAACCTATTGCTTACCTCTGATATTAAAGGCTATATTGAAAAGCCTAATTATTACTTTAATAATCTAACAGAAAAAACGCAGTCCGATTTTGATGTGTTAATGTTGACACAAGGTTACCATCGTTTTGAGTGGAAACAGGTAATGAGCGATACCGTATCTAAGGTTGTTTACCAACCAGAAAAAACCACGGTTATAGCCGGTCAGGTAAAAATGGCAAATGGTAAGCCGGCTGCCAAAGCCAAAATAACGTTGATGAGTAATTCCGGAGTATATTTTGCTACCGATACGATTACCGATAATAATGGCCGCTTTGCTTTCCATAGAGATTATCCGGATGATATAAAGCTCAGTATAAAAGCAATTGGCGTAAATGGAGATGATAATTTAAATTTAGAATTGGATAACGATATACCATCTTTTAAAATCAATAAAAATGCCGCAGACATACAGGTAAATGTAAATAACGGGTTGGCTGCTTATTTGCAAAACAGTAAAAAACAGTATGAAGAAGCGTTGAAATATGGTGTTGGCAATCATTCTATTGTGCTAAATGATGTTACTATTAATAATGCTAAAGCAAAAACGCCAAGAGAAATAGCGGTAGCAAAAGCGGTAGAATTTTCGTCAAACCTAAACGGAAAGGGCGTTGCCGACCAGGTTGTAACCGCAGAAGATCTTGAGAAATTCACTTGTGTTCGGTTGTCAGATTGTTTATCCGGAAGATTAGCAGGCGTAGGAGTTAACATTGGAAGCGGAATTCCATACTTATATAGTGCAGCAATAAACCCTCAAACTTTTAAGAGGACACCCATGCAATTTATATTAGACAATAGGTTTGTAGATTATAGCGAAATTTCTGCTATGGATATAAATAATATATCGAGCATTGAGGTGTTACGTAGCGGAGGTTATTTGGCTGCGTATGGTGTCAGGGCAGCAGGGGGCATTATGATATTTACCACAAAGCAAGGTGCAGGTCGTGTTGCGGCTGGCCTTAAAAAATCAATTTCATATATTCAACCCAAAGGATATTATAAAACCCGCGAATTTTATTCGCCGCAATATGATAATCCTAAAATTAATACACAAATATCCGATTTGCGCACAACGATATTTTGGAAGCCTGTGCTAAAAACAGATGATGCCGGTAATGCATCTTTTGAGTATTTTAATGCAGATAGTAAAGGCACATATCGTGTGGTAATTGAGGGGATTGATTATGAAGGTAATATTGGGCGACAAGTTTACCGTTATAAAGTGCAATAGATATAATATAACAATGATTTTGTATATTTAGAATAATAAACCGTTAAACAGTTGAGTATGAAAAATTTAATTTGCATCCTGTTAATATTTGCCGGGCTAACTGTAAAAGCACAACAGCTATTTTCAATAAACGGAACGGTTACTGACAAAATGGGCGCTGTCCCCGGTGCCGTAGTGTTTTTAACCAATACCAAATATATAACCTCGACAAAAAACAACGGAAAATTTAGTATCGAGGATCTTCAACCCGGCACCTATGAGCTGGTAATTAAAATGATAGGTTACAACCCATCTATTCAACGTATTACTTTGGCTGAAAAATCTGCCAGTCTGGCAATTAAATTAGATGAAAGTAATAAATTACTTAAAGGAGTGGTAATTAATGAAACTGATCCTAACAGGGGTAAGTTCATGAAAGATTTCACAAGGCATTTTATCGGCGAGTCGACCAATTCTATGGACTGCAAAATTATTAACCCGGAAGTTTTAGAGTTTCATTACGATAAAGCCACAGGCATGTTAACAGCAAGCTCAGAGAAATTGTTAATAGTTGAAAATAGAGGGCTTGGTTATAGGCTTAACTTCCTGATAACCCAATTTGAATTTGATTCAATAAACATGCTTTTCTATTACACAGGTTATCCATATTTTGAAGAATTAAAAGGATCTCCATCACAACAGAAAAAGTGGGAGGAGAACCGGAGAGTAGCTTATGCAGGTTCTTTTAATCATTTTTTCAGATCCGTTTATAATAATACATCAGCGTCAGAAGGATTTTCTGTTTTTAATATTCCTCAAAAAGTAACCAGCCAACCCACAGCACCAATTCGCCCTATAAATGCTGATTCTTTATTTATGCCTGTTAATACGAACTTAAAGAAGTTGAGCGACAGATATGATAAAGTGACAGATAATGATACGACTGAATTATATGTGGTTTATAGAGGCGCAAAAGCATCTTTTAACTTTACAGAATCTAATCTATATATTCAGCCGCCGGTTAGATTGTCCACCTCTCGGGAGCAACTGTCTAAAATTCAGCCTTTAACAAAAGATATAGCTGTTTCAAAAAATGGTGTATTGATACCTGCTAAAAGTTTTTTGGTTTCGGGCTATTGGGCCTGGAAAAAAGTGGCAGAGCTTACACCATTAGATTATTATGATAGTTTTTCAAACCCCGAGTTAAACCCACCTAAATCCAGTAAGATTATTACGCTGCAGGCTAACTAACTATATATAGCTACTCGGCTAACTTTTTATTCATTAACCGGTCATTAAATTTAGTAAGCAGGTTAAATAAATTTTCATACTCATTTAAGGGCAGTGTTGCACTTATATCATAAATATCATGATAGGCGGCTATGCCGCCGGTGGTATATACAAAAAATGAAGGCACGCCTTTTTCGGTAAATAAATAATGGTCGCTATTGGCGGCTTTGCCTCTTGAGTTTACTTTTACCATAAATTTCCCTTTGTCATTTACCTGTTTAAGCAGGTTGAACTCGTTAGGATATATAGCTGCATTTACTACAGTTATGCCATCTATGCCGGTGCCCTCCAAATCCAGGTTAACCAAAAATTTGATACTTTTTAGTGGTATCAACGGGTTTTCGGTAAAGTATTTTGAGCCTAACAAACCAGCTTCTTCGCCTGCAAACAAAATAAACGCTATTGAATAAGGTTGCGGATGCCCGGCATAATACTTAGCCATAGTTAATACCTGGGTAACGCCGCTGGCATTATCATTGGCTCCCGGGAAAAAGGTTTTGTCGCCCATGCCTCCTAAATGATCATAATGTGCTGTAAATACAATTACAGAATCGGGCTTAACCGTACCTTTTATAATCCCGCAAATATTAGCTGTTTTAAAATTGCCGATCTCTTTGTTTCTAATATTAACTTTAATAGAGGTTGGTAAAGCTTTTAGCTGTTTTTTATTTAATTGTATAATGGTATAATCTGCGGCGGCTGGTTTTACAGACCATGTTAACTTATCTTTTAACACTACTAAAATATGATCTTCTTTATCAACAAAATGGGTGCTGTCTACCTGTACCAATTTGCCTTTTGCTTTGATGCCCCTGCTATCCGGACTAACCAAAAAATCTTTGCCGGGTACTAATTCCATTCCGTTAAGCATAACCTCCATTTTACCCGGAAAGGTATTTACAGGATAGCCAAAATTCTGCGCAAAGGTATTGTCATCCATAGGACTAACGCCATAACTTTTTAATTGCTTTGTTAAAAACAAAGCGGCTTTTTGCATACCATGATTAGTATAGCCACGCCCCCAAAAACGGGATGACGTTAAGGTATCGAGCATTTTACGTGCAAAAACCAAATCCTGGGCGGCAACGATGTTGGAAACGAATAAAAAAAGCGCTATAAACTTTACTTTCACTATAGTATTTGTGGTGGATGCAACTGTCATTCAGTTAGCTATACCGGATATTAATTTAATCCCTAAATATATAATTAAAAACAAATTATTTGCTTAACATTGAAATACTAAGTTTTGGAAAATAAAACTTTTATCTTAGTTAAAAATTATCCTTTCTACTACATTTATTCCAGGCATTCTTTACCAATAAAGCTATATTATAATTAATGGGAAAATCAAATAAAGAAGACCCATCTAATTTGCAATTCCCTGTTGTGGGCATTGGTGCCTCGGCAGGAGGGTTAGATGCAGTAAAAGCATTTTTAAAAGCGTTGCCCGCTAAATCGGGTATGGCTTTTGTCTTCATTCAGCATTTAAGTCCTAATCACGAAAGTATTTTGCCGGAGATATTGCAAAAGGTAGCTCCTTTTCCGGTACAACAGATCACGAATAATATTCACCTGGAGCCCGATAATTTATACATCATCCCGCAAAATAAAATAGTTGTAGCTACTGATGGGATATTGAAGCTGGACTCATTAGAAAAGAAACATAAAAAAAGTAACACTATTGATCTTTTCTTTTCCTCATTAGGGGTTGTACATCAAAGCTACGCGGTTGGTGTAGTACTATCAGGCGCTTTGAGTGATGGAACACTGGGGCTACAGGTTATCAAATCATATGGTGGATTGACATTTGCACAGGATGAGGGCTCGGCTGCATATGATAGTATGCCCAATAGCGCGGTTAAATCGGGCGCGGTAGATTTTGTTTTACCGCCTGAAAAAATTGCCGAGCAATTAATAGCCATTAACCATCCTTTTCATACCACTTATTCAAAAAGCGAAGTGTCAGAAGCGCTGCCTCAACAGGATAACGATGTTTTTAAACAAATACTTACTGTATTAAGGGTTAGGAGGGGAGTTGATTTTACCTACTATAAGCAAAGCACATTAAAGCGTCGCATTATTCGCCGCATGGCGCTTGGTAAAATTGAAAAACCTGTTGACTACCTTAGTTTTTTACGTGAGAATAAAGGTGAGCAGGATGCATTATATAACGATATGCTAATATCGGTAACTAACTTTTTCCGCGATACGCAAAGCTTTGAGGTTTTATGTAATACGATATTTCCGGCATTGGTTAAAAAAAAGACGGATGATGAGGCGCTAAGGATATGGATAGCCGGATGTGCCAGTGGTGAGGAAGCTTACTCAATGGCTATTTGCCTGCAGGAACAACTTGGCGATAAGGCTGCAGCTATGAAACTGCAAATATTTGCTACCGATATTTCTGAAACAGCTATTGCCAAGGCCCGTACCGGTATTTATAACTTAAACGAATTACAAGGTATATCGGCATCCAGATTGCAACAATTTTTTGTTAAACAGGATGGCAGTTACCAGGTGAGTAAAAATATACGGGATATGTGCGTATTTGCACATCATAATTTGCTCAAAGATCCCCCTTTTTCAAAAATAGACTTGGTGAGTTGCCGTAATGTGATGATCTACCTGGAACCGGTTTTGCAAAAAAGGGCATTAACTACTTTTCATTATTCGTTAAATGAAGATGGATATCTGCTATTGGGTAAATCAGAAACCATTGGCGGTAATACAGATATTTTTAAGGCTTATAACAGTTCCGAAAAAATATACATCAGAAAGGGTCCTCCCGGCCGATTTATGAGTGTAACTTCTAATATAAGGGAGCAAACCTTTCGGGAAATAGACAAAGGCACACAAACTCAAAATACTGAAAAAGATATTTTTAAATTAGCTGATGAGGCTATGCTCGCCAATTTTATGCCGGCATCAGTACTGATAAACGATAAGTTTGATATTGTACAATTTAAAGGCCCTACAGAAACCTGGCTGGTGCCCCCTATGGGCAAACCAAGCTATAATATATTAAAAATGGCCCGGGAAGGATTGGCATTTGAATTACGAAATATGCTGCATATGGCCAAAAAAACTAATTTGCCTGTGCGTAAATTTGGTATTTTCTTTAAAATTGGCGACCTGCAGCATTTTGTAAATATGCAGGTGCTAAAGCTAAATGATGCTGTCGAACCGCATTATCTTATTGTTTTTCAACCTGTATCTTCAACCGGCATACAACCCTTTATATTTGAACCCGAAACATTGGGTGATTACAATGCAGGCGAACTGCGTATTGAACAGTTGGAGCGTGAACTGATACAAGCCCGGGCGGATATGCGGGTAGTATCCGAGGAGCAGGAAACCGCCAATGAAGAGTTGCAAAGCGCTAATGAGGAGCTGTTATCGGGTAGTGAAGAGCTGCAAAGCCTGAACGAAGAGTTGGAAACCTCTAAGGAAGAGCTGCAAAGCACCAACGAGGAGATCATGATCGTTAATAAGGAGTTATTAGACAGAAATGAGCAGTTAAACAGTGTGCGCCTGTATACCGAAGGCATTGTAAGCACCATTCGCGATCCGTTGATTATACTGGATAAAGATCTTCGTATAAAGCGGGCCAGCAGCGGTTTTTGCCAAAAATTCAAGATCAATGAAAATGAAATAGAGGGCAGGTATATATATGATATTAATGACCAGCAGTGGAACATACCCAAGCTGATGGAATTATTGGAGAATGTACTGCCTGCTAAAAAAGAGCTGGCTGATGTAGAGGTTATACAAGTGTTCCCGGTTATAGGCAAAAGGATATTGTGCCTGAATGCCCGCCAAATGGATAATATAAATGGTGAGCAGTTGATGTTAATGGCCATTGAGGATATTACAGATAAACGTAAGGTTGAGGCTGGATTAGCCGAAGTAGAGCGTTTATTAAGCGAAAGCAAGGAGCGTTTAAAGTTCGCAGTTGATTCGGCAGGTTTAGGTACCTGGGATTATGACCCGCGGATAAAGGAGTTAATATTAGACAAGCGAAGCAAGGAAATATTTGGTTTAGAACAGATTAGTACGTTTGACCTGCCATCTTTTTACCGGATGATACATCGGGATGATGTTAAAGGGGTAGAAAAAAGTATTAATGAAGCGTTGCACAATCAAAATGCAGGCGAGTTTCATATCGAGTTCCGTACCAAACCGGTAAATTATAAAGTGAACTGGCTGAAGGCTAAGGGCCGGGCTTATTTTAATGAAAAGGGTGCGCCAATCAGATTTATTGGTACCCTATTGGATATAACCGTACAAAAGGTAATTGACGAGGCTACCCGTGAATTATTGAGGAAAAAAGATGAGTTTATTAGTATTGCCAGCCATGAGTTAAAAACGCCTATTACCAGCTTAAAGGCCGCATTACAAATGGTAGAACGCATGGCTTCGCAAAAGGAAGAAATGCGGCCCGCGCTTGTATTTGTACAAAAAGGGATAAAGCAGGTTGATAAGCTGATAGAATTAATAAAAGACCTGCTGGATGTTACCAAAATACAATCGGGCAAACTTGAACTACGAAAGGCTGATTTTATTTTAGACGACCTGATAGAAGAATGTTGTGAGGAATTGCAAAGTAACTCGCCCAAACATCAACTATTGGTTGAAGGTAACACAAATATTGAAGTTTATGCCGACAGAAATAGGATAGAGCAGGTAATTGTTAACCTGTTATCTAATGCTATAAAATATTCGCCCGATGGTGAAAAGGTTGTGATAAAGGTAGCCAAGGTAGCTGAAGGCATTCAAATATCCATTACCGATTTTGGCATCGGCATACCTAAAAGCAAACAGGAGTTTTTATTTGACCGTTTTTACCGGGTTGATGATACTTCGCAAAAGTATGCGGGCTTAGGTTTGGGCTTGTATATATCTGCCGAGATTGTAAGGCAACATCATGGCCGTATCAATATTGAAAGCGAAGCCGGAAAAGGATCAACCTTCTGGTTCATTATTCCTAAACAATAAGTGGCAATAGATACTATAAGCGTCAACCCCGTTTTAGAAACATGTTTCTAAAACGGGGTTGACGCTTATAGTATCT
>DASWOZ010000450.1:0-13250 GCA_036398535.1 Mucilaginibacter sp.
AATATTCAAACACATACAAACCAGCGTGGTGCCGTTGCCTATTGAAAATATAGATACGGACCAGATCATACCTGCTCGTTTTTTAAAGGCCACTACCCGCGAGGGTTTTGGCAATAACCTGTTTCGCGATTGGCGTTTTGATGAGAACGATAACCCTAAACAGGATTTTGTTTTAAATGATCCTAACTATAGCGGTAAAGTATTGGTAGCCGGTAAAAATTTTGGTTGCGGCAGCAGTCGCGAGCATGCTGCCTGGGCCCTGGCCGATTATGGGTTTGACGCCGTGGTAAGCAGCTTTTTTGCCGATATTTTTAAAGGCAACGCCTTAAATAATGGTTTACTGCCGGTACAGGTTAGCGATGAGTTTTTAAAAAAAATATTTGACGCGGTTGATGCAGATCAGCACGCAGTAATTGAAGTTAACCTGGTTGACCAGTTTATTAAAATAGTAAGCAGCGGCGAGCAGGAAAGCTTCGAGATCAACCCTTATAAAAAAGCGTGTATGACCAATGGCTATGATGACATTGATTACATACTGAGCAAAAAGGAATTGATTGAAGAATTTGAAGAAAAATAAGTAAAATTTAAATTGTCATTGCGAGCGATAGCGTGACAATCTCTTCGCATACATAACGACGAGATTGCTTCGTTCCTCGCAATGACATAGAATAGAACAATGGGACTATCAAAAAAAATATTAGTAATACCCGGCGACGGGATTGGCCCGGAAGTAACCACCTGGGGTAAGGCGGTATTAGAAAAGATCGGCGCTGATTTTGGCCACGAATTTACTTTCGATGAAGCCTTAATGGGACACGCGGCTATTGAAGCTACCGGCAACCCACTGCCTGATGAAACTTTAGCAAAGGCTAAAAACAGCGATGCCATACTATTTGGTGCTGTTGGCCATGCCAAATATGATAATGACCCTTCGGCAAAAGTGCGCCCGGAGCAGGGATTATTAAAAATACGCAAGGAATTGGGCCTATACGCAAACCTGCGCCCTATTATGTTATTTGATGAACTGCTGGATGCATCAAGCTTAAAGCCCGAGATATTAAAGGGTACCGACATCCTGTTTTTCCGTGAACTAACAGGTGATGTGTACTTTGGCGAGAAAAAACGCAGCGATGACCGCAATACCGCTTCTGACCTAATGATCTATCACCGTTATGAGGTTGAACGCATTGCAACAAAAGCATTTGAAGCCGCGAGGTTAAGAGATAAAAGATTATGCTCGGTAGATAAAGCTAACGTTTTAGAATCGTCACGCTTATGGCGCGAAGTGGTACAGGAACTGGCTAAAAAATATCCGGATGTAGAAACCGAGCACATGTTTATTGATAATGCCGCTATGCAACTGGTTAAAAATCCTAAAAAGTTTGATGTGGTATTAACTGCTAACCTTTTTGGTGATATACTAACCGATGAAGCATCGCAAATAGCAGGTTCAATGGGCATGCTGGCATCTGCTTCAATTGGCGATGGCACAGGCTTTTTTGAACCCATCCACGGTTCGGCGCATGATATTACCGGGCAGGACAAAGCTAACCCGCTGGCCTCTATCCTATCCGTAGCTTTAATGCTCGAAATTGGTTTTGGCTTAAAAGAAGAAGCAAAGAAAATAACCGATGCTATTGATAAAACCCTTAAAAGTGGTTTCCGTACGGGTGATATAGCGGATAGCAAAACAGATAAAGATAAAATATTAGGCACCAAAGCAATGGGCCAAAAGGTATTGGAATATTTATAGCCCCATCCAACTCTCCCCAGTAGGGAGGGCTTTGAAAAGACAAAAATTATAAAAAAACAAATTATTAACTGATGTAAGCATGAGCCTCAAATCTCATATCTAACATCTCAAATCTTACAGATTATGTTACACGATCCCAACCGCGTTTATGTTTTTGATACTACGCTTCGCGATGGCGAGCAGGTACCGGGCTGCCAGCTGACAACCCCTGAAAAAATAGAGATTGCCCGTGAACTGGAGGCATTGGGCGTTGACATTATTGAAGCCGGTTTCCCTATTTCAAGTCCGGGCGACTTTCAAAGTGTGGTAGAAATATCAAAGGCGGTAACCAACCCCATTGTTTGCGCGCTTACCCGTGCCAACAAAGGGGATATTGATGCTGCCGTTGAATCATTAAAATATGCAAAGCGCCCGCGTATCCATACCGGTATCGGTGCTTCTGATATGCACATTAAGCATAAATTTAACAGCACCCGCGAAGAAATTTTAGAACGGGCTGTCACTGCCGTAAAATATGCTAAAGGCTTTGTTGAAGATATTGAATTTTATGCTGAAGATGCCGGCCGTGCCGACATTGAATTTTTAGCTAAAATGATAGAAGCTGTTATTGCAGCAGGCGCAACAGTGGTAAATATACCTGATACTAACGGCTATTGCCTGCCAGACCAATATGGCAGCAAGATCCGTTTTTTGAAAGAGAACGTAAAAAATATCGATAATGCCATCATTTCTGTTCATTGCCATAATGATTTGGGCTTAGCTACCGCAAATTCTATAGCCGGCCTGCAAAACGGCGCAAGGCAAATTGAAGGCACCATTAATGGTATTGGCGAACGTGCCGGCAACACCTCTATTGAAGAAGTGGTAATGATCTTAAAAACACACCAGGGATTAGGCTTATACACTAATATACAGGCAAAGAACTTTTATGAACTGAGCCATATGGTAAGCACACAAATGCGTATGCCGGTACAGCCCAATAAAGCTATTGTGGGCAATAACGCCTTTGCGCATAGCTCTGGCATTCATCAGGATGGCTTTTTAAAGAACCGCGAAAATTACGAGATCATCCGCCCCGAAGATGTTGGTTTCCCGAGTGCAAGTATTGTGCTTACCGCACGCAGCGGCAGGCATGCGCTTAAATTCCACCTGGACCGTTTGGGCTATCATTTAGATAAAACCGAATTAAATGAGGCTTATAACCGCTTTTTAACATTGGCGGATATTAAGCTGGATATTAATGATGATGACTTACTGAGTTTAGTATCCTACAAACTGGAAAAAAACTAAGTGATGGAAACCGAAACAAAAACTCATTTGGATTTTGAGGCTGCTTATAACCGCATAAGGAGCGTGGTTAAACGTACGCCATTGGAGTATAATGCCGGCTTATCTGAAAAATACAACTGTGAACTTTATTTAAAGCGTGAGGACCTGCAGATAGTCCGTTCATATAAACTGCGTGGCGCTTATAACATGATCAGCCAGTTAACGACCGAAGAATTAAGTCGCGGTGTGGTTTGTGCCAGCGCGGGCAATCATGCGCAGGGTGTAGCTTTTTCATGTAATAAACTGGGTACCAAAGGCGTAATTTTTATGCCCGAGATAACCCCCAAACAAAAAGTAAAGCAAACAGAAATGTTTGGCAACGGCAATGTGGAGCTGGTTTTAGTGGGCGACACCTTTGATGATTGCCTGATGGAAGCCCTGGCCTACACCGAAAAACATAAAATGACCTTTATCCCTCCCTTTGACAATGAAAAAATTATTGAGGGACAGGGCACAGTAGGCGTTTAAATATTGGAAGACCTGCCTAATGTAGAGGTGGTTATTATGCCTATCGGCGGTGGCGGCTTAGCAGCCGGAACAGGCAGCTATTTAAAACAGCAAAATCCAAATATCCTATTAGCAGGTGTTGAGCCCGAAGGTGCGCCATCTATGCTAAAAGCATTTGAACATGGCGGCCCGGTTACTTTACCGGAGATTAATCGTTTTGTGGATGGCGCATCTGTTAAGCGTGTAGGGAAACTAACCTATGAGCTTTGTAACGAAGTGCTGAACGATATGCTGCTGGTTGCAGAAGGTAAGGTTTGTACTACCATACTTAAACTATACAATGAGGATGCCATTGTGGTTGAACCTGCGGGCGCACTGTCGGTAGCGGTATTGGATGCTTATAAGAATAAGATAAAAGGCAAAAAAGTAGTTTGTATCATCAGCGGCGGTAATAATGATATTGCCCGCATGCAGGAGATCAAAGAAAAATCCTTACTATATGAAGGCCTTAAACATTATTTTATCATTCGCTTCCCGCAGCGCCCGGGTGCTTTAAAACTGTTTGTTAATAATGTTTTAGGACCACATGACGATATTACCCGTTTTGAGTTTATCAAAAAGACAGAAAAAGAACAAGGCCCGGCTTTGGTGGGTATTGAGCTGAAAGACGCGCAAGATTACCCTGCCCTGCTGGCACGTATGAAACAACATCGCTTTGAAGTAGTTGAACTAAACCGCGACCAGACTTTGTTTGAATATCTGGTGTAAACCGCCCACCATGTCATTGAAACAAGGGTAATGCACGGATTGTGCGGTTGAAGCAATTAGATAGCGGGTAGCCTGTCAAAGACGAGATTGCCACGCTACGCTCGCAATGACATAGTTTTTATTTTAGTCATTTTCAATCTCCCCCTTGTCATTGCAAAATAAGGGTAATGCGCGGGGCTTGTGCGGTTGAAGCAATCTCTTCGCATGGTATATGAGGCGACGAGATTGCTTCGTCGCTCCTGTCGCATAGGCCAGCGCTTGCTTCTCGCAAGGACATTAAGGTATTCCCCACTATGTCATTGCGAGGACATTAAGGTAATGTAAAACCGCCCGCTATCTCAGCAGCAATGACAAATTTTATTTTATATTGTTTTACTGCGCTGTTAGGCTTGGTAAAACCCGTTTATCCGGCGGTAGTGCCTGGTATTTACGATAAGCATCGTTAATATAAGCCACCAGCGACGGACCATTATTGTTTCTTAAAAATGCATAGCTTGGGCGGTATAGCATCATAAAGTTATCCAGTTCCTGCCCTTTTAATGGCACTATACTGCCTACATAAACCCGTGTATAAACAGCATCTACATGGCGCTCTTGTTCTTCGCGGGCAAAATAGCGTTTTAACCTGCGAGCGTCCTTACCTTCTTTAGAGAACCAGGTACTTGGCGACATTACATAAACCTTACTTTTGGTATATATATCCGGAAATTCTTTATGCGGATCAAATGCTTCCTGACGCCCTGTGTTAATATTAACCTCACGCAAAGAGATACTCATTGATTTTAATTCAATCTTTACGGGCTTCATATCCACCACATATAGCGTGTCTGATACATATCCCGGCGAGTTGAAAATGATCAAATGCCCCGTTGCGGCTTTTATGGCAAAGTTACCGTCTTTATCTGACAGTGCCACCTGCTTATTGCTATTGTCCCTGATAAACACGTCAGACATTTTATTGTTAGTGCCACTTTCATGCACACTGCCTTTTAAAACATCCTACGCGTTTACTGTTCCGGCTATTAATCCTGCCAGGATCATTATTCCAATATACCTTTTCATGGCTATGATAAATTTCTGTATAAAACTAACCTATTTAAAGCAATAATGGTTTTATATGGGCCAAATTTTAATATAAAAAAGACTTATTAATGATTTAGACAAATGCCATAACTAAAGTTATATCTTTATATAACCAATCCTATCCTAAATGAAATATTTACTGTTAGTACTGCTATGCTGCACATTGTGTGTTGCTCACGCACAAAACGATATTAAATCAAAGGCCTTTATAAATGAAGTGATGGCCAATAAATCAGTCACCTTATACAGGGAATTTGTTGACCAATATTATACAGGGCATATGGGAAAAGTTTTTAATTATCCCAAGTTGCAAGATATGCGATCGCGATCTACTGCAGATTCCATAATGAATGTTAGTTTTAAGCGACGACGAAAGAGCATATTTAAAACAGGAATTTAATAATATGCAGGCACATAAGTGGGTAGACGGATTATTTGATAACGCTAAGGTGTTTCCTTATACTTCCGAGATGCCGGAAAACACTTACGTTTATGATTTTACTAAACCAGTATTTATCAGAAATGACACCTTATGTTTCTTTTACGAGGCATCTTCACTCAAAATATACGGCCGCGGGTACATAGAAGGGGAATTGGCTGTCTACAAAAAAGTAAATCATAAATGGATAAAGTGGATAACTGTTTTCACGATGATCAGCTAAACAATAATAGGAAGCAGCTATCTCTTTCGAAATAGCTGCTTCCTATTATTATCTAATCAGCTTAATTATTTGCTTGCTTTCCAAACGTTGTTTGCAGGGTTGTAATCCGGCAATTTGCTGTCTGGATTGTAGGTTACTGATTCAATAGCTTCGGTAGATGGGTATCTGAATGACCAGCTTACATTACGCTCCCAAATCTCGGCAGAGAAATGTACACGTTCAGTTTTTCCGCTAACGGTTTTAATGTCCAGATCAACAGGCATGGCCATTTTTTCCAGGTTGTCAATAGTGATAATAGCGCCTTTGGTTGGGTCGTTATCAACGTATTTAACATCGCGCACGGCTACGTCTAAACGCCAGGTATTTTCAAACCAGCCTCTCCAAAACCATTGCAGGCTCTCGCCACCTGCTGCTTCCATCGTACGGAAGAAGTCGTCAGGTGCCGGGTGCTTATATGCCCAACGCTCAATGTAGGTTCTGAAAGCATAATCAAAACGCTCGGGGCCTAAAATATTCTCGCGCAGCATTACTAAACCAGCGCTTGGTTTACTGTACAATAAGGTACCGTTATTGGTTTCTTTCAGGTTATCCGGGTTACTCAAAATTGGTTCCAATGTTGGGCGGGTATAGCTGTTCCAGGTAGCTACTTGCCTTTCTGCAGTTGGAGCAGGACGTAAAAATTCGCCCTTTAATGAATTAGCAGTTGATAGCGTATTAATAAAGGTATTAAAGCCTTCGTCCATAAATCCATATAAACGCTCGTTTGAACCAACGATCATCGGGAACCAGGTATGGCCAAATTCATGGTCAATTACACCCCAGCCGCCGCCTAAGCTACAAAACACAATACCCGGATACTCCATACCGCCTGCTTTGCCGGCAACACCGGTAGCATTAGGGTAAGGAAACTCAAACCATTTTTTTGAGTTATACTCAATTGATGCTTTAATAAATTCGGTACCACGGCCCCATTGCGCCCTTTGTCCGCTTGCGCTTTCAACCGGGTAGGCAGAGATAGCCATTGATTTTTTTCCGCTTGGCAAGTTCATTTTGGCAGCATCTACAATAAACGCGGCTGATGCGGCCCACGATGCGTCACGTGCATTATGGATCTGGAAATGCCAGGTCAATTCTGATTTACCTGCCGGGCGTGAAGCCGGATTGGTAACTTCTTCTGCCGTACGGATCATTACCGTTTTATCACTTTGAGCAGCTTGGGCCCATCTTTTTTGTTGCTCTGGCGTATATACGTCTTTAGCGTTCAACAGCTCGCCGGAACATACCACAATATCTTTTGCAGGGGCGGTAATGTTAATATCAAAATCGCCATATTCCAGGTAAAATTCACTTTCACCGGTATAAGGTAAAGTGTTCCATCCTTGCAGGTCATCATACACGCACATGCGTGGGTACCATTGCGCAATCTGGAAGATCTTACCGTTTTTAGACTGATCTGTATTTACAATCCCCATACGGTCTGACCCATAATCGGGAGAGATAAAAGAATATTCTATTTTGATTTGTACCTTTCCGCCGCCCGCTGCCAGTTCTGTAGGCAGGAATATTTGCATGCGGGTATCGTTAATGCTATATTTTGCATCAACTTCGGTAGTTTTACCGCCTTTGGCTGTAGTAACAATTTTTACAGATTTAATTTTATCGCCGGCATCAAATACCTGGCCACGGCCCCAGTTGCGGCTTTGTTGAGCACCCTGGGCATTTAGCGGCACCTGTTTATTACCGCGCGAATCTAACTTAAACAAGTTTTGATCTAACTGCATCCACAAAAAGCCTAATTTTTGCGGGCTGTTATTGGTGTAGGTTAATAATTCAGAACCAACAATTTCGTTGGTTTCGTCATGCAAAGTTGCAGCTAATTTATAATCTGCACGGTTTTGCCAGTATTTAGGGCCCGGCTGGCCATCGGCAGCACGATATTCATTGCCATTTTTAGTATAAAAAAACGGCTTAAATGCTTCGTGATAATCATATTTTGTAGCAGGTGCATTCGGGTCCGGCACATCTACAGCACGGCCACCAGCAGGACGTGCCGCGCCCGCGGCGGGAGGAGTTTGAGCAGGAGTTGTTTGCGCTTCAACAGAAGACACAGTTCCTAAAAAAGCCAGTGCCACACCGGCCATCATTTTCAATTTCATTAGTTAAATTTTTATGGATTTAAATAACAAAACTATAAAAATTATTGATTTAAACTATTTTAAATACCATTATTGCAAAATAACGGGTATAATTTTATCGTATGGCTCATAAATCTAACTAAATTCTGGAAACATTACCAGAAACCAACCCTTTAAGTTAGTGTTTATTAAAATATTGGTTGTAAACCGCCTCATCAAATCCAAAAAACAAAAAATCACCGTCTTCAATTACCGGTCTTTTGATCATACTGGTTTTTTGCTGCAATAAATGCAAGGCATCGCCCTTCGTTTTAATGCTTTCCTTTACTTCAGGATCAAGTTGTTTCCAGGTGAGGCCCTGCTTGTTCATAAATTTTTCATAACCGGCTTTATTGTCCCACTCCTGCAATTTTTCGGCTGATACACCCAGTTTCTTAAAATCCTGAAACTCGTATGCTACGTGGTTAGCTTTTAACCAGTCTAACGCTTTTTTAACTGTGTTGCAATTGGTAATACCGTATACTTTCATGGCTGTAAAGTTAGTATTTAGTTGTAAGTATAGAGTTTTGAGTAACATTTTACGTTAAATACGCTATACTGCCGGTATAGGATGCCGAACCTACGACTAATCGGATTCATCTTTAGGTACTTACCTATTTTCTATGTGTTGTGTGCCGAATTATCCTGCAATAAACAACCGCTTTAACCCGGTCTGTGAATTTTCCTTAAAAGACAGCCTTCCAACTATTGATTAACCACCGAAAATATATCAACCGTTTTTGAATTTTTGGTGCCTGTGTAACCACCAGCAAAAAATAATTTATTTGCTATCGTTGCTGCTCCAAGGCCTGCGCGCGCCTCGCTTAATTGGGCTGTTGCCCAGCTATTGGCAACAATGTCATAAACATCAACTGTTTTTGAAACAGGAACGCCGGCAAAGCCACCACCAAAAACCGCTTTGGTGGCTATTACAGCGGCTTGAAGACCACCTCGTCCCTCGCTTAGCTGTGCAGTTGTCCAGGTATTGGTGGTAATGTCATAAATATCAACTGTTTTAGTAGATATATAACCACCAATGGCCCCGCCTCCAAAAATTACTTTATTACCATATGATACTGCAGCAAATGAACTCCTGCCCTCGCTGAGCTGTGCCGTTGTCCAGGTATTGGTGGCAATGTCGTATATATCAACCGTTTTAGAATAAGCACCATTGCCTGTTGTGCCACCTGCAAAAAACACCTTATTGCCTGCTGAAGTTGCCGCAAGTAACATCCTGGCTTCGCTTAGTTGAGCTGTTGTCCAGGTATTGGTACTGACATCGTAAATATCAACTATTTTAGAAAAATTGTTAGAAGAGTCCATCCCTCCGGCGAAAAATATTTTATTTCCGGCAGCAGTTGCTGCCATTTGCCACCGGGCTTCGCTTAGTTGAGCTGATGTCCAAGCATTTGCAGCATTATCATAAATATCAACCAGGTTAGTTACCCCTTTATTTCCAACCCCGCCTGCAAATAATGCTTTACTGCCTGCAGCTGCACCAGACAACAAATATCTGCCCATGCTTAATTGCGCTACCGACCAGGTATCCGAAGAAGAATTATAAATATCAACCGATCTGGTAAAACCTGTATCACAGGCGCCGCCTGCAAAAAATATTTTATTACTTAATGTTGCAACAGCAAGCTCATCACGTGCTTCTGATAAACTTGCAGCGCCTACATACATTAGTTTAGTACCGGCATGATCATTATCTTTTTTACAAGAACCCGCTAAGGCGAACATTGAAATAACGATGATGAGTAAATGGTTCTTCGGTTTTATTCTCATAATAATCATAGGTTGGTTAGATAATTATAGAAATTATTTTTAACAGAACCAAAAAAAACTACAGTTTAGTATAAACCATAAATTAAGCAGCGGCATAACAGCCGGGTGAACAACCTCCTTATGCTTCCATTGCCAAAAGAGAGAAAAACTCCAAATATGGGATACCCTAACAGCAAAATATTTTATCCCCCTAAGAATTATGTTTTTTTATAACTTAAAACTTATCTACCTCCATTGCTATCGTCATCAATACCACGCTGATTTTTCTTGATGCTGCCGTTTAGCTTCCCAAATTTGTAGTTAATGCCTACAAAAATATTACGGTAATAGTTATAGTTTAAATTATAGGTTTGATAGTCGGGCGTTTTAGTAAAGTTATCTATCTTGTTAAACTTGCTGAATGGATTATTAACTGATAATGATACCACCAGTTTTTTATTAAAAAGCTCTTTCGAGGCGCTGTACGAGTTATTAAAGTAAAAATTATCAACGCCCTGCAGTAACACATAGCGGCTGTCAAAACCAACATTAACACTAACACGCAGGCCATTGTCAAACTTATAATCGCTATTGGTAAATATGTAGCCCTGATTGCCGTTGTTAGTATAAAAAGAGCTATTGTAAGTACCTTTTATCCAAACCCTTGCCAATTCAGAATTAACATTCAGGTTCCATTTTTTAGTTAACGGATAATTGATATTAACATCCAGGCCCAGGTTGTGCTTTTGGCCTACGTTGGCATAAGTGGTGGTAGTTACATCATCGCCGCTAACCGAGGTAACACTTTGCACCGTGTTGTTTACAAACGAATAATGGCTGCTGATATTGATAGAACCTTTGGCCGATGAGCTAAAACCTAATTCAATATTGTTAATAACTGACGGCCTTAAATTTGGATTACCCACATTTATATATTTAGGGTTTGACAGGTCAATAAACGGATTTAGCTGGTAAATGCCCGGGCGCTGGATACGTTGCGTAAATCCAAACGTAAGGCTGCTGGTTGTAGTTAATGTACGCTGCGCAGAAACTGAAGGCACAAAGTTGTTGTAGTTTTGATCAACGCCACTGCCTACTGATGAAAAATCGGCATTGACAGTAGTATGCTCTACCCTAAGACCGCCTTTAAACGTCCATTTGGTAAGCTTTAACGTATATGAATTGTAAATACTGTAGATACCTTGCTTATAGGTAAAATCGTTGGTTTGCGTAGGGTCGGTAAAGTATTGGTGGGTAGCTGTGTTAACGGTGTCATTAGTAAAATTGCTGAAATTATTGCGCAGTATCATTTTACCCCCCGCTTCGATGGTTACTTTTTTCAAAGGATCGACAAAATCCAACTGCGCTGTATGTGATTTTGCACCCGAGCTGTTGTACTGACGATAATTTGGTAAAAAATAATTGTTGACCATATCGGCAGTGACATCATTGAACTGTTTACTGTCTGATCTGCTAAAGCGGTAGGACAACGTTAATAGTTCATCCTTATGATATGCAAAGCTACGTTGATAATTCAAACCGGCATCCATACCACTATAGTTGCCCGTACCATTATTTTGTAAGTGATAAGCTTGTGTAACCAACTGGTTAGCATCGTACTGCGATGTAAACTGGCTACTGCCCTGGATGCTGTTATTGTGCGAATAGTTAAACGTACCTGTAAGCAGGTTCAGGCTATCTATCTCATAACTTAACTCGTTACCCGTATACTCATTATTATAGCCGTTTTTGCGTGTACCGTTTTGTATTAATGATGATGCTACCGGATTATAGAAACTGCTTTTATTTTCAAAATCTGAAGCCATTTGCGGGCGTTCATTATAACCAGCATAGCCATTATACCCAAACTTTCCCTGTTTTACGGTTAAATTTAAATTGGCCCTATAGCCATACGCTGTGTTATAACCCGTATTTACTGAACCATTATAACCCTGATCGGCATCTTTTTTGGTGATAATATTAATAATACCTGCTAAGCCTTCGGCATCATACTTGGCAGGCGGTGTGGTAATTACCTCTATCCGTACAATATTGGTAGCGGGCATGGCTTTTAATATATCCGAAGGATTTTTAGCCATTAATGCCGACTCTTTACCGTTGATCAATATTTTATAATCACCACTGCCTCGTAGCTGGATGTTATCATTACCATCAACCGATAGCAAAGGCACCTTACGCATCATATCCAGCGCGGTAAGTGATTTACTTTCCGGGTCGGCCAGTACGTCATAACTTAAACGGTCAACCTCCTGTTTCATTAATGGCTTTTGGGCGGTTATTGAAACAGCATCTAACTGGTTAGTTGTCGCCGATAATGCCAACTTAGCCATATCAATCACTCCGCTTGTGCCTTTAATAGATAAAATTTTACTTTTATAGCCAACAAACGCCAATACCAATTGGTATTGTTTTCCTGCCGGGGCTGTTAAAACAAAACTCCCATCATCTTTGGTTAATGTGGTTTTTACCGATAATTTAGTTTGAGGATCTTGTAACGCTGTTGTCGCGAAACTTAACGCGGCGTGCGTCACCGAATCAGTAAGTGTTCCCTTAACCATAATAGTTTGCGGCGTAGTTTGTCCCCAGGCAAGCAGTGAAACAAAACTTGCAATTGTGATAAGTAGCAGTTTTTTCATAAGTTTTTGTATCTATAAGACACCTGAAAGTTTGCCGCGTTGCACCCAAAACATGTTTTTTTATAAAAACTTTTTAAGCTGCTATTAACAGGTGAATATAATTTTGTTAGGTTTTTCTTTAATAGTTAAGGTTATAGACGTACAAGATATAAAGCTGTTACATGTAAATAAAACTTTTAACACTATTTAACTATATGATTAGTTTTAAATAACGTTTTCTTAACATTTAATTTTTTTACGATCAGTTAATTATGAAGCAAGGTAATACTAATCAATTAGTATTACAACTAATTGATTAGTATTACTTAATTAGTAACTGATAATCAAGCAAATAATTTTCAATTTCTTTTAACGGTATTAGTGAACGCCCGTTGGTCGGTTGTCTTTGTTCCTTCCATGACAGGACTATCCTAACCGTTATGTTCTTGCGAGCGTAGTGTGGCAATCTCGTCTTCGATAGGCTGGCCTGCTATCTGTCAGCGAGGAGATTGCTTCAACCCCACACCCCCTCGCATTGCCCTTGTTTCGCAATGACATGGTGGGAGATTGGGATGAATGAATGGGCAGAGTAAAATAAAAACTATGTCATTGCGAGCGTAGCGTGGCAATC
>DASWOZ010000451.1:0-4751 GCA_036398535.1 Mucilaginibacter sp.
CCTACCTGTTTGGCATTACCGTACTGCATTTAATACCCGACGCTTATCACGAAAACGATAATATGGTGGGTGTATTTATCCTTTTAGGCTTTTTGTTCCAGGTATTTTTAGAGCAATTTTCTGACGGTATTGAACATGGCCACATGCATAAACCATCTGCCAATCATTATATATTTCCATTAGGAATTATCGTGAGCTTATGCGTGCATGCCTTTTTATAGGGAATGCCGCTGGCGCAGGGCTATCAAAACCAGTTGGTATTTGGTATTGCCTTACATCATATCCCCGCGGCGTTTGCTTTAGGAACTGTGTTTTTAGCCAATAAGCAAAGTAAAAACCGCACGGTATTCTTTATCTTTTTATTCGCGATAATGGCGCCTGCCGGATATTTTTTTAGCTACGCCTTAAGTAGCGGCGATATTGGTAACCTACAGCATTACTTTAACCGCATAATGGGTGTGGTAATTGGTATTTTCCTGCATATATCAACTACTATCCTGTTTGAATCAAGCGACGGGCATAAATTTAATGTACGCAAAATGGTGGCGGTGTTGTTGGGTGTTGGGATAGCGTTGGCAGGATTTGTGGCAGAAATGTAGTATACTTTCCTTGTATACTTTTATAGATTGTAGAATGTTGGTATATTTGAGTATAGCAAAATAGGATCATGGAAAGAATAGTATTGGAAGTAGATGATCAAGTAGCCAAAGCTTGGCGCACTGCATCCATTAAACTAAAGCAGGAAATTGGTGGGTTAATGAATAAACAAATTGCCACAATAATTGACCAAAAAGAGGAAAAAGATATTATCCCGTTCCTAAACGAACTTCGTCAGGAAATGGCTACCAAAGGACTTACCCAGGAGATTCTTGATGATATCCTAAAAGATGAGTCATAACTTATTCGTTTTTGATACCAATGTTTTTGTAAGCGCTGCGCTTATATCAGGGTCAGTTAATGACCTGGCTCTTGACAAGGCTTTCAGATATGGAAAAGTCATCTTTTCTGAACATACATTTGCTGAGCTTACAGAGGTATTTTTCCGAAAAAAATTCAATAAATATCTTACTGTTGAGAGAAGATTACAGGTGATTGAAAAACTGGAAAGAGATACCCTTAAAATTGAAGTTAACATTACCATTAATACGTGCCGCGATCCCAAAGACAATAAGTTTTTGGAACTTGCAACAGTAGCTAACGCTTCTTGTATCATCAGTGGCGATCAGGATTTATTGGTTCTGCATCCTTTTAATTCCATTCCTATTATATCTCCTGCTGGTTTTTTACAAGAATTTCCGTCTATTATCAAATAAAAATCAAATTGATCCTAACAAATTGCGTTCGTCTAAAATGAGTGCAATAATGGACAGACGATTACATTACCCGGTATTGTATCAGCTGGATTTGTGGCAGAAATGTAATGCTGTAAATAGATTTTTATCGCTGATCCATAGTCTACTCCATCATATATGTCATTGTGAGGAGCAAGCACTTGGTTAGGTATTGGCGCGCGATGAAACAAACTCGTCGAACGGTCAATGGAGCGACGAGTTTGCTTCATCGCTCAATTCCATGGCACTACTTTGTTTCGTAATGACATGTGGGCCACATCCCGACATTCGAAATCAACCTATCCTCTTAGCTTATCCAGCAAATCACTCAATTTATTGGCTTCCTCAGGGGTAAGATTATCTTTAATAAGTTCTTTTGTTTTAGAGTCCCCATCAAATTTGGATAGTACTTCCAGGCCTTTTTCGCTAATGCGCACATCTACCGCGCGGCGGTCTTTAGTATTGGTGCAACGGGAAACCAGTTCTTTTTGAACCAAGCGGTCAACAATTCGTGACGCGTCAGACATTTTATCGATCATCCGCTCCTTCAATAAATTAACGGTGGCCGGTTTTGGGTACTGCCCCCTCAATATGCGCAGGATATTAAATTGCTGAATAGTGAGGTTATACCTTTCCAAATGCCCACGGAAGATATTTTGCAGCCAGCCATCGGTGTAAGCAATATTGATCACTACTTTCTGATAATTGTCTTCAAAGTTGGTACTTTGTATTTCGTCTTCTATGCGCATGTAAGTATAATAAGTGCAAAGATGCAAATATGTTTACTAATTTTCTGTTTTGTTTGGTTCTTCCTGTCCGGGCTTACCATAACGCCACGGGCAATGCAGGCATTTGTTTTTGCAGCAATAGCCACGCTTTAGGTGGTACGCTTCGGTAAAAACAAAATTACCGTCGGCATTAATATAGTAATCTATATTTTCCTGCAGTTCCATTAGTTCAACATTTTCACAAAAATACCATCGGCAAAATAATTTTTCAAGTGTGCGCCATTGCCATGTAATGTCCAAACCTGTTTGGGGTGTATTTGCGCTATGGTGTGTAAAATATCATTCCAGTCCACATGGTCTGATATAAACAGGGTATCCTCGTTATTTACCTGCAAGTTTTTCCAGCCCGACGCAAATAATCGTTTTACGCCGGTTGCTTTAAAATAACTATCAAATGTAAACGGCGGAACGATGTAAACATACTCTTCCTGTGTTTTCATGAGCTTACGGCCATATATCTGATATTTGCCAGGCGAATAACCCATACGCTCATAAATTGCGTTAATAGCCATGATACGATGATGTACCAGCACTTTCTTTTGCGGGGCGTGCTCATTTATCATTTGTATTAACCGCTGGCTTTTACCCAGGCTATAGGCGCCTAAAAGAATATTACTTTTTATATTATTCAGTTTCAATATTTCGGTAACCGGATCAGGATGTATAATCTGCGGATCGGCAAAGGTACTTTCGGTTATCAGCACATCGGCTGTTACCCATTCAATAGGCTCGCAGGTGGCATCGGGCTGTAGTTTATAATCACCGGTATATAAATAGCTAACGCCAGCATATTCCATCAATACCTGTGCCGAGCCCAATATATGCCCTGCGGATATAAAAGTAATTTGAACCCCGCCTAAATTAAAAGGCTGGCCATATTTTACCTTATTTAAAACCTTAGCGGTGCTTTTGGCATATCGCAACTGCATAAACAATGCCGTAGCATCTGTACAATAAACATTGGTATTGCCGCTAATGGCATGATCGGCGTGAGCATGGGTTATTACGGCCTGCTTTACCGGCTGCTGCGGATCAAGATAAAAATCACCGTATTTACAGTACAGGCCATTTTCATTAAAGGATACAAAATCATCCAGAATAGTCATTGGGTTGTTTTATATTTTGTTATTCCGGATCTCATCTTGTAAAACCTGAATATGAAGTAAATTAGTCCACCCTGGCTCGCAATGACATGGCGGGTTGAATTATGATTAATGCCCTATCGCCAAAAACTCCTGATGCAAGGCCAATACCTGCGGGATGACCAATTCTGTTTCATCGTTTTTAATTACATAATCGGCCAATGCAATTTTCTTTTCTTCAGTAAATTGGCGGGCATTACGGCTCTCTACTTCTTCGCGGGTGATGCTATCGCGTTGCATTACCCGCTTAATACGGATGTCCAGTGGCGCAGTAACCATGATGGACCTATCGCACATTTTGTACGAGGTGCTTTCAAACAGCAGTGCCGCTTCTTTCATCACATAAGGCGCATCTTTAATTTGAGCCACCCAGTTGTCAAACGCTCTAAACACGGCCGGGTGTGTTATTGCGTTTAATTTAGCTAATTGCACTTCGTCATTAAAAACAATACCGGCTATGTATTTACGGTTTAAGGTGCCGTCATCAAAATAGGCTGCATTGCCAAATGCTTGTTTAATCTCACTTATCAATTGCTGATCTGTAACCATGGTGTATTTAGCCGCATCATCCGCATAAAATACGGGGATGCCTAAAAGCTCAAACAGCTTGCTTACCGTAGTTTTGCCGCTGCCAATATTGCCGGTTATTCCTATTTTAAGCATTATTTTTTAATAATGAAGTCAATGTTTTTGGGTTCGATCTTTACTATTTTGCAAAAATCGGGCAGCTTGGTCAGCATCACCGGCAATGTATTATAGCCAAACTTTTTCCACATATCCAAATCGGCCTTCGCCTCAAAAAGTTCATCGTTCATATCGGCATACCTATCTAACGAAGTAGTAAAAGTTACCTTAACTTTTTGCGGAAACACCTTAACATTGTAATAATTAGAATTGTTAACCAATTTTACTGGTATTTCTATGGTTTTTTCGGTAAACTCATTAACCGGGACCGTTACCTGTACTGTTTTGGGATATATGCTGATATTGCCTTCTTTAACCGGCTCTAAATTTAAACGGGAAATAACCGTTTCATTTACGTCTGTTAATTTTAAAGAATCTGTTTTCCATGAAGTAATTTTATCAATGCGGCTGCTTGGACCGGTTAGCGTAATATAGGCCGGGCTAATGGTAACCTTATCTGATTGTGAAAACTGACGCTCATATTTCAATGCTGCGGCCAGTTGTACACGCACCCGTTTTGTGCTCCGGTTTGAAAAATCAAAATACAACGTATCCGGATTAAATGAGATGATGCGGTTATTTGCTACCCGGGCCTCATTAATAGCATCTAACTGTGTACTTAGTACTACATAATTTTCACTATCCAGCGCGCGCAGATCAACTTTAACCGTCCTGTTTTCAATATTCATCTTTGAGAACAGCATTTGCCACCCGCTGCCTTTTACCGTAGCGTTCACGGTATCTGATTGCAAGGAGTGAAAGGCCCGTTTTTGAGGCACATTTTTAAAATTAAGCACCTGCCTTAC
>DASWOZ010000452.1:0-6300 GCA_036398535.1 Mucilaginibacter sp.
AAACTGGTTACCAGGTAATAATAATTGTAAACCTCTAATATATCAATAATAGCATCCTCATTCTTTTTGGTCCCCGCGTCTGTCGCATCTGTCGCGATAAATGATTTGGCTTTTTCAAAATTGATCAGCGTATTGGTATAAAACTGTGTCCAAAGCTCATCAGGTTGTTTACGATATGTAAATTGGTAGTCTGTTTCATTCAGGTAAGTAGTTTCTGTCCATTGTTGTTCAATTAAACGGAATATATTTAAATCTACACTGGCTGAAGTTACGGTAACGGCGGTCTGCCTTTCGGCAGTTGTAAACAAGCTGCTTGAAGGTACCGTTGACGGGTGTTTTGGATCGACGTTAAATTTTGTCATATCCTTTGTACATGCTGACGCTATCGCCATCAGTACAAAAATAAATGCTGTTTTTTTCATGTCTGGTTTTCTTAAAAACGTAGTTTCACATTAAGTGCCATTGTCCTAACGGCCGGGTATGAGCCTTCCTGTATACCTTGCAGGTTACCTGAAGATAAACCGTCTTCCGGATCCGCGTATGGTAGGTTTTTATGGATGATCCATAAGTTTCTTCCGATTAACTGGAAGGTAACCTCTTTAATACCCAAATTAGTGATCATATGCTGTGGTAAGGTATAGCCAATCAGCGCTTCTCTTAATTTAATATAGCTCGCGTCATAAACGAAGGCTTTAAGAGGTAATAAACCTGAACCATCACCAAAGTCGCCGTAGTTGCCACCTGTTACACGCACGGTGTTAGGCGCACCTGTAGCGGTTACACCCTGGCGGATAAAACCACCACCTTGCGATAATGGGCTACGAACCGGGTTGCCTAAATCATTAGTATAAGCAGTTAACGGATAAATACCATCAGCTAAACCATAAGCCATATCGCCTGAGAATACAGAACCACCATGACGGATATCGATCAGGAAGCTTAAAGTAAAGTTTTTATAAGTAAAGCTGTTGTTGATACCACCTGTCCAATTAGGGTTAGTATTACCGAATATTACTGTTAAAGTCTGGTGTTATTTCATATTGACCGTTAGCCTTAACAATTGGCTGGCCGTTTAAATAAACATAGTCAGACCCTCTGATGGTACCTAATGACTGCCCTAAAGGAGCATTTAAAGTTTCACCGTTTTGGAAGCTTCCTAATTCTAAGTTACTTGCTTCTTTACCGGTAGCGTCAGTATACAACGCGGTAACTTTACTATAGTTAGCGGTAAAGTTTACTTTAATGTTCCATTTAAAGTTATTGGTTAATACAGGTGTACCACTAACTGAAAGTTCAACGCCTTTGTTACGAACGTTACCCGCGTTTAAATACTCGAAACTATAGCCGGTAGCGCCAGATACGTTTACCGGTAATATTTCATCAAAAGTATTGGTTAAATAAACGCTACCATCAAAGCTAAGTCGGTTTTTCAGGAACGATAACTCTAAACCTAACTCCTTGCTTTTAGTTTGCTCCGGTTTTAGGTTAGGGTTGTTTTTAGTAGTACTTAAAACAGTTTGCGGCACACCGTTAATGGGGTTACCAATGTTATAAGTATCTAAAGTACTGTATACCGGCGCATCGCTACCTACCTGCGCGTAGCTGCCTCTTAATTTACCGTATGATAACCAATCGTACTTTTTAAGCAGTTCTGAGAAAACAAAACCCGCGGATACTGATGGATAATAGTATTTGTTGTTAGCGACAGGTAAAGTTGAAGATTCATCTCTGCGTATACTCGCGTCTACAGTCACCATGTTTCTCCAGCTAACTGTACCATCAGCGAAAATACCGTCAACTTCTTTAGTGTATTGGCTTTCAACCGGCGATAATGGTGAGCTTAAAGTATTAGATAGTGCATAAACACCCGGTACAATTAAACCGTTGTTTGTACTTGCCCTGATGCTGTTTTCACGATCCCTGCGGATGTTACTACCTGCTACTGCTTTAATATTGAAATCTTTACCTACGTTTTTGTTAAAGCTTAACAATAAGTCATAGTTGTTTTCAGTATACGTATGGTTATACCTTGAATAGTAAGGCACACCAATACTACCCGCGTCATAACGCTCTTCCTGTATTTCTGAATAGGTATCTAATGATGCCCTGCCGGTTAAGGTTAAGTATGAAGTAATTTTATAATTCAGGTTAACATTACCTAACACGCGGTTACGTTGATCTGTTTCGTAGTTATGGTCAACTACCCAATAAGGGTTGTTCCAGAAAGCAGGAGAATTGTTACCGTTTATAGGGTCGGCAAGGTTCCAGGTATTATTTGCTTGCGTTCTTTCGTAAGCGGCTTTCAGCTCCTGTACGTCAACGTTGGTTTCCCACCATTGTCTAAAGCCAGTTATAACGTTACGGTTATCAGAGTTTGTACCATCATAACCTGTTCCGCCTCTGCCTGTACCATTGGTGTTTGAGTAGTTAATGTTAGCGCCAACTGTTAACTTCGGCGTAATGTTATAGGTAGCGCCAAAGTCAATTAAGTTTTTGTCTATGCGGCTATTAGGCAATACACCATTGTCAATACTTTTGGTATAACCTAATTTAAATGTACCGTTATCACCACCCTGCGTAATTAATATACTTTGATCAGTTGAAAGTGGTTTTACAAAAAATGTAGAAGGATCATTTTTTGCAGCGACCCATGGCGTAGCTTTGCCATAATTTGCAGAAGTCGGGTCAAACGCATTCCATTGATAGATCATCAGGTTCGGGTTAAATGCCGAACCGTTTGACGCATCCTGGTCTGTTGGGGCAACCTGCGCGTTTGGATTACCAAACACATTACCCGGGTAAAAACCTGCAGAATAGCCGGCTCCATATTGTTTTTGGTATTGAGGGAAGGTAGATTTATCAATTTCGCTCAGGCTTACGGTCGAGTTAACCACGATACCTAAACCTTTTTTCGCTTTTTTGGTTGTGATCAAAATAACGCCGTTGCTACCACGCGAACCGTAAAGAGCTGTCGCACCCGCGCCTTTCAACACGGTTATATCTTCAATATCGTCAGGGTTCAGGTCACTTGCAGGGCTACCATAATCATACCCACCGGTACCTTCTTTTTGGCTGGTAGTATTGGTAATACTGGTACTGGTACCAGCAGTTGTAACAACGTTGGTATTAGTATTACCAACAGGTACGCCGTCAATTACAAACAATGCCTGGTTATCACCAAAAATAGATTTGTTACCACGCAATACCACGTTAGTTGAACCGCCTAAAGTGTTGTTCTGGCGAATTTCCAAACCTGCTACTTTACCTGATAAACCATCAATAAAGTTTGAGTTACGTGATTTACTAACCTCATCGCCATCTACCTGTTGGGCAGCGTAGCTTTGCTGGTTACGGGTACGGGTAATACCCAACGCGCCGGTTACCACAACCTCACCCAACTGTGTGCTGGCTGATGTTAAGCTTACGGTAATCGTCCTGGCATTGCCTACCGGATATTCCATACTCTGGTATCCGATAACGCTAAATACCAGTACTGTACTTGGCGAAGCTTCTAATGTGAATTTACCGTTTGCATCGGTAGCGGCACCCAGGCTGGTGCCTTTGATTTTTACCGTAACACCGGGAATAGGCAGGCCATCATCTTTGGCCGTTACTGTACCGCTTACGGTACGATTTTGTGCATAACCCTGCGCTATAAATAACAACAGGACACAAAAACTTACGAGTATAAGTTTTTTCATGTTCAGATAAATAAGATCAGTTAATAGTTAATTAAAAAGTAAAAGTAATGTTACATAATTAAATTGTCAAATAAAATGCTCCCTTTTTTAGAAAAATATAATCTCTGCAATATAATTTAATTATTTCAGTACTATGTATTGCATAATACAATATAAAACATATATCTTTGTATCATGATACTTGAAAACACACAAACTCAAATGCGCAAGGGCATATTAGAGTACTGCATACTTTCAATAATTGGCCGCGATGAAACCTATGCATCTGATATAATTGCCGAACTTAAAAAAGCGCAGCTACTTGTAGTTGAGGGCACTTTGTACCCCTTGCTCACTCGTTTAAAAAATAACGGCTTGCTTACTTATAACTGGGTAGAGTCCACATCAGGGCCGCCGCGAAAATATTATTCGCTATCAGACGAGGGTCGGAAAGTTTTAGTACAACTGGACAAAACCTGGCAGGAATTATCATTCGCTGTTGATACAGCTATTGGAAAAAATAAATAATATTAAACTATCACAATCATGAATAAAACAATCATCATAAATATTAATGGCTTCGTTTTTCATATCGAAGAAGACGCTTATGAGATATTAAAGAACTATATGACGGATGTAAAGCGTCATTTTTTAAACTCGGCGGATAGCCTCGAAATTACAACGGACATTGAAAACCGCATTGCCGAAATGTTTACCGAGATATTGGCCCGCGAAAACAAACAGGTAATAGTTGAGCAGGATGTTAATGCCGTTGTAGAACAAATGGGCACCGTAGCAGATTTTGCAGATGAAGAAGGTACGGCAAATGCAACCAACGATAGTTATCCCTATAATAGTGGTACACGTACCTTGTTTCGCGATGGGGAAGATCATTTATTAGGTGGTGTATGTGCCGGCTTAGCCAATTATTTTGGCACCCAGCCGGTTTGGATAAGGCTGGCCTTTGCAATTGCCTTTTGCTTTGCAGGAAGCGGCCTTATATTATATCTTATTTTATGGATAGTTATACCCAAAGCTACTACCCGTGCAGACCGTATGGCGATGAAAGGGCAGAAACTGGATCTTCAAGGTTTTAAGAAAAGCCTGGAAGATGAGGTAAGCGCCGTACGTGGCAGTTTATCTGACCTGGGCCAGGAGGCAAAGCCGTTTGTTTATAAGGCACGTGATTTTACCGGCGATTTTTTTCATCACCTCGGGGTGTTTTTTCAGGGTGCTGGCAGTGTATTGTTAAAATTGCTGGGGATTGCTGTATTAATAACCTGCTTCGGTTTACTTATCGCCCTGATAGTTTCAATTATTGGATTTGTAGCTTATGGCAAAATGGGCCTGTATCATATTTTCCCTTTTAATATATTAGAATATCAACTGAATACATTTGTGTTGGTGTCGGCGTTTTTACTGCTTGCCATCCCTTTGTTTGCTATTATAATGGTAGTTATCGGGGCTGTGTTTAATACGCATGGTTTAAACCGTACAATGGGCTCAACCTTTTTAGTAATTTGGTTAGTAACCTTCAGTATTGTAGTTTATTATACTGCAAAAGTAAGTGCCGATTTTAGATATGGGGCCAGTTTTAGCCAAAGCGTAAACATTAAACCTACACCCACTAACACCTATCATTTAAAACTGAATGAAATTAAATATCTAAGCCCGGAAGATAGCGTTCGTTTTCAAATAAAAGAGCGTTTTAACGGCAGGATTATCTTGGATGACGACGATAACGAAAACTTTGAATCGCCGGATAATGTAACAATTGCTGTAGAAAGAAGCGATGTGAAACAGCCAACCCTGGTAGAATCATTTAGTGCACGCGGCCATAACTACGAAGATGCCTTAGTGAATGCCCGCAATACTACTTACCAATTTTTACAGCAAGATTCGGTTTTAAAATTTAGCCGCCATTTAGAAAAGCCGCTTAACCATCTATGGCGTAACCAGGAAATACACCTTACTTTAAAAGTACCGGTAAACTCAACACTGGTTGTGGATAGAGAAATAAGCAGGTACCTGCATGACGTCGATTTTTATGATTGCAGAGAAAAAAACAAGTTACCCCACGGTTCACCCGCTACCTTTGTAATGACACCCGGCGGTTTAGAATGTAAAATTGACACCTCGCTTTCGGCCACCAAAGCCAATATAGATACTAATATTCAGTAAGTTATGTTACAGGCTAATATAATTTTAATTAGCCTGTAACTTTCTGTTCAATAACTGCATCTTATCAGTAAAAGTATTTAACAGGGCAAATACTTAAACCGTTCTTCCAATACCTTACCGCCCAATTACCAAACATTATTCACCCTTTTAAAAAAGACGAAAATCTTTTACAGGCATTTTATTGCCTAAATTTTAATACTGAAACTATGAACCAACGCTTACATAAATTCCTATACACCCTTCTTCTTTTATTGGCAGGAATAGGTGTTTCAATCGCCCAAACCAAATCCACGGGCATTAAAGTATCAGGCTTATTGCTTGACGCGCAAGGCAAACCAATGGAATATGCCACGGTAAGCTTACTAAGGGCCAAAGACTCCTCAATAGTTAAAGGCACATTAAGTACCGATGCCGGTGCTTATGCTTTTGACCACGTTAA
>DASWOZ010000453.1:0-3915 GCA_036398535.1 Mucilaginibacter sp.
CATCGGTTAATGGCTTGCTGCCTTATTGGATGGCAGCCCTGGGTGCAGTGGGTATACTATTCAGCGCGGCTTATTTTTTATGGACTTTACAGCGCATGTTTTTTGGTTCATTATCCTTAAAAGGCGGCGAGGTTTGGAAAACAGCATTGGTTGATCTGAACTTCCGCGAGGTGATTACCTTAGTACCATTGGCCGCAATTGTATTGGTTTTAGGGATAATGCCTTCACTGGTATTTGAAAAGATCAATGATTCGGTTTTATTATTAGTACAGTTTTTACAGAAATAAAATGTACGAGCTGATAAACTATATAACGGGGCAATTAAACAGCATTTTAGATAGCATGATATGCTTTATGCCCGAGGTATATTTAAGCGTATTGTTTCTGCTGGTGTTAATCACCGATCTCATCTTCGGGAGAAACGCTGATAAACTATGCCGCATTGTGGCTTTTGCAGGCATGCTGTTAGTGATATTTAAAGATTTGCAACAAGTAGCCATCGTATTAGAGCATGATCGTTTTTTATTTAACGATATGCTGCTGCTCAACCACAGCTCGTTGGTTTTTAAATTTATAATTGATGTACTGGCATTTGTACTGCTCTTATATTTCGGTTGGGATGATCAGCTAAAATCACACCGCAAGCGTCTGGCTGACCTGTATACCATAACTATAGGCTCAATTTTAGGCTTACACTTAATGGTCATGGCCATTAATATGTTATCTATATATGTGGCTATTGAAATGGTTTCTATAGCTTCATACCTTATGGTAGCCTACCGTTCTGAAAATGCTTTTAGTACCGAGGCCGGCTTAAAATATGTATTGTTTGGCGCGGCTTGCTCGGCTATCATGTTGTACGGAATATCTTTACTATATGGTTTTACCGGCTCACTTTATCTATTGTCCAGCGATTTTGCGTTGGGCGCATCACAGGCCAATCCATTGGCAATTTCGTTTGCTGTAAGCCTGGTATTAGTAGGTATTGGCTTTAAGCTTTCCTTTGTACCCATGCACTTTTGGGTGCCCGACGTTTACCAGGGGGCGCCTACACCCGTAACAGCTTACTTATCAACCTTACCTAAAATAGCCGCCTTTGGCTTACTCATCAATTTTTTAACACCGTTTATATTTATAATAAAACCACAGGGCGCCGATTTAAGATTATACCTGTCCATAATTGGTATTGTTACTATGATAGGTGGCAACTTTGCAGCTGTAATGCAAAATAATGTGAAACGCATGCTGGCTTATTCCAGCATTGGCCATACCGGCTTTGCACTAATGGCTATCGTAACATTTACGGCGCAGGGCATTAGCGCCTTATCTTATTATTTGGTTGTATACGGTTTGGCAAATATTGGTGCTTTGGCTTTGGCTACCTATTTTGTTAATATTACCGGTGCCGAAGATGTGGAGGGCTATAAAGGATTAGGGCTTAAATATCCTGCGGCATCCGTGTGTTTTGTGATCGTACTTATTTCATTAACTGGCCTGCCGGTTACTGCCGGGTTTACAGGCAAGCTGTTTGTGTTCTCGGCAATTTACGCGGTTTATCAGCAAAATCATGATATTTGGTTAATGCTTTTAATGGTTACCGGCGCGTTAACTACTGTGGTTTCTTTGTTTTATTATATTAAAATACCACTTTATTTGTTTTTGAAAAGGACGGAAGCAACGTTGGAGCCGCGTGTCAAATCAACCAATATTGTAATTTTCTCAATAATTATAGCCATACTCCTCCTTTTATTAGGAGTTTTTCCAGACCGCTTACTGGCGTATTTATAAAATTGATATTTTTATGTCAATTTTAATGAAATTTTAATATTTATTTTATTTAATCATAATTTACGCCCGTTTTAATCAACCATCCTGTAATACACTATGCGGCGTTATTTTCCCTTCCTTATTATTCTATGCGTTTTAATTTTAACTTTTATTTTTCCATCAGTAGACTTTACCAAGTCTGCAAATCCAAACTTTAATACGGGCGATATTGCCTGGATGCTGATGTCGACTGCATTAGTGTTGATAATGACACCCGGCCTGGCCTTTTTTTATGGCGGAATGGTAAATAAAAAGAATGTAATATCAACAATGCTGCAAAGTATTGTTTGTATGGTAATTATTACGGTAATGTGGGGCATATTTGGATTCAGTCTGGCTTTTGGCGATAGCTTTCATGGTGTAATAGGTAACCCGTCAACCTATTTTATGATGAAAGGTATGTTAGGTAACTCCACCTGGAAACTGGCACCTACCATTCCTTTATTGTTGTTTGCAATGTACCAGTTAAAGTTTGCCATTATTACCCCGGCACTGATAACCGGAGCATTTGCAGAAAGGATTCGTTTCAATTCATATATCATATTCTTATGCCTGTTTTCTATATTCATCTTTTCGCCATTGGCGCATTGCACGTGGCACCCGGATGGCTTATTGAGTAAGTTAGGGGTGCTTGATTTTGCAGGCGGAACCGTTGTACATATGTCGGCAGGATGGGCGGCTTTGGCATCTGCTTTATATTTAAAAAGGCGAAATGAGGTTAATCACGCACCGGCACGTATTACTTATGTAATGATAGGTACCGGATTATTATGGTTTGGTTGGTTTGGCTTTAATGCAGGTTCGGCCTTTGGGGCAAATCAGTTAGCCGTTACCGCTTTAGGTACAAGCACCACCGCATCGGCTGCTGCAGGTTTAACCTGGATATTTTTTGATATGCTGCGTGGCCGTAAGCCATCTGCCATGGGTACATGTATTGGCGCGGTTGTAGGTTTGGTAGCTATTACACCTGCGGCAGGTTATGTTTCACTTCCTCATTCCATGGCTATCGGTATTATTTCGGCGATTATAAGCAACCTGGTGGTAGAGTGGCGCACACGTACCTCAATTGATGATACGCTGGATGTATTTCCCTGCCACGGTGTTGGGGGTATGGTGGGTATGCTGCTTACCGGTGTATTTGCCCACAAAAATGTAAATGCGGCTAATTTAACGGGTAATGGGCTGTTTTTTGGTGAAACACACTTGTTTTATGTACAAAGCATTGCACTTATCATTGTTTCTATCTACGCGTTTTTTGGTTCTTTATTGTTGTTAAAAATCACAGATATGATCTCTCCGCTACGGGTTTCGGCAGAAGACGAAGTAATAGGTTTGGACATTAGCCAGCACGGAGAAAAATTATAAGATTTATAGGTTGCCATATATTAGGCTAAAGCCGTGATGCATAATTTCAGCTTCCGTCACATTTATGTGACGGCAATGAATGTGATTATTATTTATTATCGTTGGTTTTAACCAAACAGATTAGTGGTAATAAATGTGATTATTTATTCATTGCCGTTGGTTTTAACCAACGGAGCAGATCTGTAAAAGAATTAAAAGGCTGATACTCACATTTAAAATTTGTATTTTTGAGATAATCGCCAGGATTCGGTTATATATTAAATTAAGCAATTTTTATTGTTATATTTTTTATTCAATTAATACGAATTAATGACAATCAACTTAATATAGTTAACGTTAATTTTATAACTTTGCGGGCTCATTACCAATCATGAGCGATCAGATTAAGCATGAATGCGGTGTGGCATTTATCCGCCTTTTAAAGCCACTTTCCTTTTATCAGCAAAAATACGGTACAGCACTGTATGGTTTGAACAAACTTTATCTTTTGATGGAAAAGCAGCATAACCGGGGCCAGGATGGCGCGGGTGTGGCTACCATTAAATTGGATATTGCGCCGGGCAAGTGATACATCAGCAGGCACCGTTCAATGGCGTCAAACGCGGTTGCTGATATTTTTGAGTACATCCAGAAAAAATTTGCCGAGATCCAGAAGGAAACCCCTGAGCGCCTGGCTGATGCAGAATGGCTTAAAGAAAACGTAAGCTTTACCGGCGAAGTTTT
>DASWOZ010000454.1:0-11642 GCA_036398535.1 Mucilaginibacter sp.
TTTAATGGTATTTTAGCCGAGTTTTCTCCTGCATAGTTTTGCAACCTTACTACCATTTTCTCACTTTCGCCGGGGCGGTGTATGGCGTTGAGCAACCAAACCGAATCTACAGCAACATTGGCAAGTGTGCTGGCTTTAAGCTGTACCAAATTAGCCGTTATATCGGCGCCTATTTTTACCGGCCTGCCGGCGACCATATTTTTTTGAAAATCAGATATTACATACAGCAGCTTACCCTTACCTGATTGCGTGTTCAGTAAATTTTGCTGACGATCGACTATCTGTTGTAAGCTTCTGCTACGCGGACTGATCTTTACCGCATCAACCGCGTCATTAAACTCATCGCGGCTTAATAAGCGCTGATGTTTTCCTTCAAAATCTTGTGTTAATAATTGAAAACGATCATTAATATTATAGGCAGATGCTATCTCTTTAGCGCGTCGCTTAGCTTCATCTAATAAAGAGCCCTCCCGATTGATGGTTTGCATGGAGTATGAATTATCTACAAACACACTGACAGATTGTTGCGCACCCAAATTTGCAGCATGCGGGCCGGGTATATAAGGCCGGGCAAAGGCTAATATTAAAAAGGCAAGGGCTAATAATCTTGAAGCTAATATTAGCCGTTCTTTTAAATTTCTGCGGGAAGACTGCTGTTCACGGATCTCCTTTAAAAACTGCACATTACTAAAATATACCTTTTGATACCTGCGAAAATTAAACAGATGTATCAACACAGGTATGGCAAGTGATAATAATGCAAATAAAAAAGCGGGATATAAAAAATGCATTTTTTGAATGTGCAATGTGCGCTATACAAATGTGCAAATTTTAATGCTAAGTGTAATCAGCCATAAAACAAAAAACTTGCCTATGGGTTAACTAAATTCTATCAAGATAATAAATGGAGTGGTATATCGGATGTTCGGGATTTCATTATAAAGATTGGAGAGGCAGATTTTACCCCGAAGGCCTGCCTCAAAAAAAGTGGTTTGATTATTATTGTGAGCATTTTAGCACCCTCGAATTAAACGTTACTTTTTATCGTTTCCCACAATTATCATTTTTACAAACCTGGTATCAAAAAAGTCCGGATGGCTTTCGCTTTTCGGTAAAAGCGCCGCGCGCAATTACGCATTATAAAAAATTTAATGAGGTTACCGATTTAATTTCAAGTTTTTATGAAACAATCAATGATGGGCTCCGGGAGAAATTGGGGCCGGTTTTATTTCAAATGCCGCCAAGTTTTAGCTATGATGAGCAAAGACTGGAACGTATTGTTAATCATCTTGACACTACTTTTAATAATATTCTGGAATTACGTCATGCAAGCTGGTGGCGTAAAGATGTATATCAAACATTAGCAGACCATCATATTACATTTTGCGGCATGAGCCATCCCACACTGCCTGATGCGGTTATCCAAAATACGCCCGTGGTTTATTATCGCTTTCATGGTGTACCTGATTTATATAGATCACCCTACTCTACTGCGTTTTTACAAAATATAGTTGATACTGTAAAGCACAATAAAAATACAAGGCAAGGCTGGTTTTACTTTAATAATGATTACAATGCTGTAGCTGTGACAAATGCTAAAGAAATGATATTGCTGCTTGCAAAGCTTGAGCAAAATATTATAATTTCGCATTAACAAATACTACATATACAATACAACTATGGAATACAGAAAATTAGGGGAAACCGATTTAAGCGTTTCGGCAATAACTTTTGGTGCGTGGGCAGCTGGTGGCTGGATGTGGGGCGGCAATGATGATAAAGAAGCTATTGAAGCCATGAAAACCGGTTACGACATGGGCATGACCTCCATTGATACCGCGCCCATATATGGCCAGGGAAAAAGTGAAGAACTGGTTGGGCAGGCTATAAAAGGCATTTCACGCGATAAGGTACAGATACTAACCAAATTTGGCATGAGATGGGATGACATCAAAGGCAGCCTTGCTTTTAAAAGCAAGGATAATAGCGGGAAAGATATTGATATTTATAAATATGCCGGCAAAGACAGCATTATCAAAGAATGTGAAGACAGCCTTAAACGATTAGGTACAGACTACATTGACCTTTACCAGATTCACTGGCCGGACGTAACTACCCCCATTGATGAAACGATGGAAACCTTACAGTTACTTAAACAACAGGGTAAAATACGGGAAGCCGGTGTAAGTAACTATAATGCACAGCAAATGCAGGAGGCCGGAAAATCAATTCAATTAGCCTCAAACCAGGTGCCGTTTAGTATGGTAAACCGTGGCATTGAAAAAGAAGTTGTCCCTTATGCAATTGAGCATAAAATTGGTATTTTAGCTTATAGCCCCATGGAACGCGGATTATTAACTGGAAAAATTAAACCGGGCCAAAAATTTGACGAAGGCGATCACCGTGCAGGGCTTAAATATTTTAAAGACGAAAACATAAAACGCACGAATGCTTTTCTGGAAAAGATAAAACCTTTGGCTGATGATAAAAACGCCACGCTGGGCCAGTTAGTAATCAGGTGGACAATTGAGCGCCCGGGTATCACCATCGCGCTTGTAGGCGCCCGCAACGCCGAACAAACCAAACAAAACGCTAAAGCAATTGAGGTAAAGTTAAGCGCCGATGAAATTGCATTCATCAATAAGCAACTGGACGAAGTTATAATAGCAGATTAAAAAGTTCTATGCGTCACTATCATCATCATTGTTATGATGGTGGTGACGTTTTTTATGCGACTTTTTTTGTTGCTCCGTTTTATGGTGTTTTTCTGATTTGTCTTTCTTTTTCTTTTCAGGTTCCGTCTTTTGTACAACTTTGGGTTCGGTTGTTTTAACGGCTTTGGCCTGCGTTGAATCTTTACTTAGTTGTGTTACTGTAAATTCATTACTTCGTAAACCATACTCCAGCTTTCGTTTTTGCCCGGTTGGCTTAGCTTCTTTTCCGCTGCCATCATATACCGGAAACTCGCGTATAAACTTTCCTTCCTCAATATAAAAATTATCGCCGCCACGGTACCCCTTTCTTTGCGAACTGCTCAATTTAGGAAAATCAAGTTTTTGCGCTTTGTTGTCGCTAAATTCAAAAGCATAAATGGTAGTATGGTCTATCGTATCCTTTTTCTTAGCCTGTATCAATATTTCAGGGTTACCGTCAACATCCATATCTGTATTGTATACATCATTTATAGCCCCCTCCAGATCACCTGTGGTAGTCGTATATTTTTTACCCGACGAGTCAGTATGCAAAATCAGGAAAGAGCTGGTATCGGTTGCCCCACCTCTGCCCCAGCTTAATATGTCATAATATTTACCCGGCGAACTTTCTATCAGTTTATGAAATTTAAACGGAGCCATCAATACAGGCTTTTTGTCTTCAGCATGATTGATGGGCGCTTTCTCCTGATGACCGCAGCTTGCTATTAATACGCAGCCAAACAACATAAAAAAACAGAACCTTGTACTCATTTTAAGATTGGTTAATTGTATAGTATATCAGGCGCAAGTTCGCCTTTTGGTTTACCGGGTATCGTCATAAACACCCTTAAATTACCCGATGCCCCTACATTAAAATATTTTAATGTAAAGCGATGAAAACCTTTTTGTAAAGGCACTGAACCTCCTTTATCATATAAGGCATGCTTGCCATCATTATCAACAACCGGCTGATCATCAATCAATAATACCGATCCATCGTCTGATTGTGTAGAGAAACCATAAACACCGTCTGCATCTATACGTATAAATCCATTATATATTATACCAAACGCCTGGCTATTTCTGCGAAAGGCATTTACATTGAAACTTTTTACAGCCATTGCCGCAGTGTCTAACGGAGCTGCCATGTTCAATTGATTGGTGTTATTAAATGGCCCTGTAAACAATTGATATTTTAACCCTATGCCGGTGCCCTGGTAAACAACCGGTGGTAAAGGGGCTTTGTTGTATACCACTGTGCGGGTAATATCACTTCTTTTACCCGTTGGTGTAATAGTTATTGCCTGTAACTCACGGTATTGATCGGGCGGGACATTATAGGTCATCGGGCCAGTATATTCCATATCCGTTTCGCGTGGCGGATACCCGTCAATAGTATAATATACCTTAGCCCCGGTAACTGACGGCTTAAGATCAACGGTTAGCTGTGTGCCAAAAATGATGGTATCCTTTGCACCTATTACCGCAGGTACACGATAATCAAAATCATGTTTATCCAACCAAGCTAAACGTTGCGGCAGGCGTACATCTTTAAAATCCGTATAGTTTTTATTCGCATATAGTGTCCACCCAACCTCTGCCAAAGCAAGCAAGCGTGGCAAAAGCATATATTCCACTTTATTTTCAGTTGGGATATATTCTGTCCATAAATTCCCTTGTACCCCAATAATATATTTTTGCTGTTCTTCTGTTAATACAGCAGGCATTGGGTTATAGGCATAAGTTTGCCTGATTGGCGAATAGCCGCCTATGCCTAATGGCTCGTTTTCTAATTTCCCCTGAGCATGGTCAAGATACAGGCCCGCGCTGCTTGGTGTCATGATTGCATTGTGCGCCTGCCTTGCCGCCGCTATTCCACCTGCTTCACCCTGCCAACTCATAATTGTAGCATTTGGCGCTAACCCGCCTTCCAAAATTTCGTCCCAGCCAATAACGCTTTTGCCCTTTGTGTTTACAAATTTCTCTATGCGTTTAATAAAATAGCTTTGCAGTTCATGCTCATCCTTCAGCTTCAGTTTCTTCATCAGCTTTTGTGCAAATTCAGATTGCTGCCAATCATCCTTTGCCACTTCATCACCGCCAATATGGATATATTTACCCGGAAACAGTTCCATTACCTCGGTCAAAACATCTTGTAAAAAACCAAAGGTTTCTTCAGTCGGGCAATACACATCATGCTGCTCGCTCCACGTACCCGATACTTTGTAGGTATTAGGTAAATTACAACCATATTCCGGATAAGCGGCCAATGCAGCATCTGAGTGGCCCGGCATTTCAATTTCGGGCACAATATTGATGTACCTGTCGGCAGCATATTTAATTACATCGCGTATCTGGTCTTGCGTATAATAACCACCATAAGGGGTATTATCAAATTGTTGCGGTGTACGGTCGTGATAATTGCCAATCAATGTTTCCGGCCGTTTGCTGCCGATTTCAGTTAGCTTAGGATATTTTTTTATCTCTATCCGCCATCCCTGGTCGTCGGTTAAATGCCAGTGAAAATTATTCAGCTTATAAGACGACATTAAGTCGATGGTCTTTTTAATAAACGCTACCGGGAAGAAGTGCCTTGCTACATCCAGCATCAAGCCACGATAACCAAAACGCGGCGCATCCTCAATTTGCACACACGGCAATTTTGAAAATGCTGTCCTTTCTAAAGGCATCAACTGTAACAGCGTTTGTATACCATAAAAAAGCCCCGCGCCTTTGGCAGCTATGGTAATGTTTTGAGGTGTTATAGTTAAACGATAACCCTCGGGAGCTAAACCATCAGCCCCTGCAGCAGTAAGCACAATGCTATTATTTACAGCCTGGCCGGTATTGCTTTTGGGCTTAATACTCAGCATAGCCGTATTTTGCAGATAATCTGCTAAAAAATTAACCGCTTTATCAGAAAGACTATCAGCTAAAAAAACAGTTTCGTTACTTAAAGTAAATACACCAGGAGATTTTTTCAGGGAAACAGGTGCCGGAACAATCCCAAGATTGGGGTCGGTACCCTGTGCATTAACTACTGCTGCAAAAAATATAAAAAATATAAAAAGTAATATAACAGCCTTTTTATGCATCATAAAGATAATCAATAATTAAAGGCCGTAAGTTAACGGATTTTGAAAAAATTAAGAGATAAAAAATGCAAAAAATTTAAACGCCACGGAAAAACATTGACAATATTTACAAAAAATGGCTACAGGTTTAAAAACCTGTAGCCATTTGCCATTATTGTATTATAAATCTTAAACTTACGCGGTAACTGTGTGTTCTTTAGCAGCCAGGTATCGCTCCGCATCAATAGCTGCCATACAACCCGTACCGGCAGCGGTAACCGCCTGGCGATAAATATGATCTTGCGCGTCACCACAGCAAAATACACCTTCCACATTAGTTTCTGTTGACCCTGGGTGAGTTTTGATATAGCCGGTTTCATCCATATGTATCCAGCCCTTAAATATATCTGTGTTAGGTTTATGCCCTATAGCTACAAAAAAGCCGGTTACTTCTAATAAACTTTCCTGCTGGGTATTGTTATTTAAAACACGTACACCCGTTACGCTTTGGCCGTCACCTATAATTTCTTGTGCTTCGGTATTGTATAGTATTTCAATATTAGGAGTATGCAGTACACGGTGCATCATTATTTTTGACGCCCTGAACTCATCCCGGCGAACGATCATATACACCTTACGGCATAACTTGGCTAAATAAGTAGCTTCTTCAGCAGCCGTATCTCCTGCCCCTACTATGGCTACATCCTGCCCTTTAAAAAAGAATCCATCACACACCGCGCAAGCCGAAACACCAAAACCGCTGTATTTCTGCTCTGATTCTAAACCCAGCCATTTAGCCGATGCACCTGTAGAAATGATCACGGTATCTGCCAATATAGTTTTGCTTTCGTCAACTACTACCTTATGTGGCAGACTTGAAAAATCAACCGAGCTTACATAACCAAAGCGAATATCGGTACCCAAACGCTCGGCTTGCTGACGAAAATCTTCCATCATTTCCGGGCCCATAATACCCTTTGGATAGCCAGGAAAATTTTCTACCTCGGTAGTTTGAGTAAGTTGCCCGCCAGCCAGCAAACCGGTATACATTACCGGTTTCAGATCAGCGCGGGAGGCATATATAGCCGCCGTATATCCGGCAGGTCCTGACCCTATGATCAGGCATTTAACATGTTCAATATTTTCAGACATCTGTTTAAAAATGAAGTACAAAAATAGCTTTTATTGCGGTGCGCATCAATAGACATTAGTCAGCATATTGCCATTAGATTAGGTGTGAATTTAGTTATTCATCGCTTCAATATAATTACTCATAGCCATTCTACATTTTTTAAGGCAACTGATCTGAATTTTTAACTTACCTGCTTAAAATCAACAAGGTCTATTTTATATAACATGGGCAAATTTTCAATAGCATTACTAATTTTCACCAAATGAGTAGCCGGAATTTCACTATCGGCCAATATACCTATATCAATATCCGACCGGATGAGATCAGACCTGTTAGCTTGCGAACCAAAAATAAAGGCACGGTAGGATATATCCTGAAGATTATCTTCAAGAGCCGTTTTAAGCCATTGTTTAATTTGCATCCTTCGTTCCGTCATTATTTCAAAGATAAAGAATACTTATCGCGCTGCAAAAACCTACTCTTACCTCATAGGGGAAATAGCTTTTAAAATAAACCAGCAGTTTTCCTCTCTCTTCGCTGCGTGTAAAGAAGGCTAAGGACAATTTCCCTGCTTTCACCTCATTATCCCTGCCAATTTGACAATCCATCAATTTTTGGAACATACATTGATGTGTGCGGTTGATACTAAACATTAATCCTAAAATTATAAATAGTTATGCAAGAAAAAGGAACCATTTCGATACACACCGAAAACATTTTTCCGATAATTAAGAAATTCCTGTACTCTGATACCGAGATATTTTTACGTGAGCTGGTATCAAATGCCATTGACGCTACCCAGAAGATTAAACGCCTGGCATCGTTGGGCCAATACAATGGCGACCTGGGCGAACTGCGCGTGGAAGTAGCTTTTGATGAAGCTAAAAAAACCATTACTATATCTGATAATGGTTTAGGTATGACTGCCGAAGAGATCAAGAAGTATATTAACCAGATCGCTTTCTCTGGTGCTACCGAGTTTATGGAGAAATTTAAAGAAGCTAAAGACGCCAACGAAATTATTGGTCGTTTTGGGCTTGGTTTTTACTCTGCATTTATGGTAGCCGATAAGGTAGAGATACAAACATTATCTTACCAGGAAGGCGCTGAGCCTGCACACTGGATATGCGATGGTAGTACCGAATTTGAAATTAGCGGAGGCAATTTAGCTGAACGTGGTACTGAGATCACCCTGCATATTAATGCTGAATCTGAGGAGTTTTTAAGCCAGCACCGTTTACAGGAGATACTGGATAAGTATTGTAAATTTTTACCTGTGCCCATTAAATTCGGTACCAAAACCGAGTCTGTGGAAGATGGCGAGGATGAAGAAGGCAAGCCAAAATATAAATCTATCGAGGTTGATAATATCATTAACGATACTAACCCGATATGGACAAAAGCACCATCTGAACTTAAGGATGAAGACTATTTAGCTTTCTACAAAGAGCTATACCCTTTTAGCGAAGATCCATTATTCTGGATTCATCTGAATGTAGATTATCCTTTCAACTTAACAGGTGTATTGTACTTCCCTAAGTTGAAAAACGACTTTGAGATACAACGCAATAAGATCAAGCTATTCTCCCGTCAGGTATTTATTACCGATGAAGTAAAAGATATTGTACCTGAGTTTTTAATGCTGTTGCATGGGGTGATTGATTCACCGGATATTCCGTTGAACGTATCCCGCAGCTTTTTACAGGCCGACAGCAATGTTAAAAAGATCAACAGCTACATCACCAAAAAAGTGGCTGATAAATTGGCAGAGTTATTTAAAAATGACCGTAAAGCATACGAAGACAAATGGATCGACATTGGCCTGTTTGTAAAATACGGCATGGTAAGCGAAGACAAATTTTATGATAAAGCGAAAGACTTTGTTTTGGTAACCAATACCACTAAAGAAAACTTCACTTTAGATGAATATAAAAACAAAGTACAAGCTATTCAAACTGATAAAGATGGGCAGTTGGTTTACATCTATACAAACGATCCATCTAAACAAGACGCTTTCATACAATCGGCCAATAAAAAGGGTTATGATGTATTATTGATGAACTCGCCTATTGACAATCACTTTATCAGCCAGTTGGAGCAGAAATTGGAGAAAACATCTTTAAAACGTGTGGATGCTGATGTAGCTGATAAGCTGATTAAAAAGGATGATGCTTTAGAACATGTATTGACTGAAGAACAAGCTACACAGGTTAAAGCTATTTTTGATAAAGCGATTAATCGCCCGGCTTACAAAGTTGAGCTGGAAAGCTTAAACCCTGATGAATTACCGGTAACTGTAACCATGGATGAGTTTATGCGCCGTATGAAAGATATGGCAGCAATGGGTGGCGGCATGGGCTTTTATGGTAACATGCCTGACAATTATAAAGTGGTTGTTAACGGTAACCATAAATTAGTTAGCCGTATTTTACAGGAACCGAATGAAGAAGTGCAGGCACAATTAGCTAAACAGGCATTTGACCTGGCCCTACTTTCGCAAGGCTTATTGACCGGTGCCGAGCTAACTGAATTTGTTAACCGCAGTGTTAATTTGATTTAATAACGATAGCAAGTATATAATTAAAACCCCGTTCACTTTGTGGATGGGGTTTTTTATTCGGAATATTAAGTAACTTTATATTAACAAAACGTTTTATACCGTTAAACCTTTATTATGAAGAACTTAATTAAAATATCATTTGTGATGCTGATCACCGCATTTTGTTTAAACACAAGCAATGCGCAAACAAAACAAGATAAAAAAGCGATTAAAGCAGCAGAAATAACCAGGCTGGTTAACCTACAGAATTATGTTTTTGTAGCCAATTATGTTAGTCCGTCAAGAGGCGGTGGCAGAGCATTAACATCTGAGTATGACATGTCTGTTTCTAAAGACTCCATTGTTGCTTTTCTTCCCTATTTTGGGCGCGCTTATATGGCCGATTACGGTTCAAATGATGGCGGCATTAAATTCACTTTAACCCATTTTGACTATAAAGTAACTAACAACAAAAAGAACAATTGGGATATAATTATCACACCAAAGAATAAAAATATGAGCGACCCTAAAGCGGTACGAACTTTAAGGTTAAGCATTTCTTCGGACGGCTATGCATCTTTACAGGTGCTAAGTGAAAATCGTGACCCAATCTCTTTTAACGGTTATATAGAACAAAAATCAAAACCTAAAAAGTAAATTACTGATCTAACAATCCGGCATTATCTTTCAATTGCACGCCGGATAGTTTACGTTTAAAAGACTCTTGTATTAAATAGAATATCTTATCCGCGGCTAAATTATAATTCAACCCCATTGGCCGGATATTGGAAATACAATTACGTAGTTCATCTGTAAGCCCCGGTGCAGGATCATAAGTTAAATATGCACCCATACTATCCGCCGCGCTTAACCCGGGGCGCTCGCCTATCAGCATTAAAGACAATTTAGCCTTTAATCCGTAGGCAATATCATCACCAATAGCTACCCTGCCCTGCTCTACCAGGCATATGGGCGCTAATTTAAATTTTGCTGCTAATAGTTTAGGGATCAATACTGTCAATAAACCATTTACGTTTTTGTTAACCGCTTCTGCCGAAAGTCCATCGGCAATAATGATAGCTATATCAGCATTTGCAGCAATTAGTTGTTCGGTTGATGCTAAGTTTAATTTCCTACCCAAATCAGGTCGTTGCAGATATCTCGCCCGGTTTTCGGCCTGGCTATGTAATTGTAAAACAGGTAAATTAAATTGCTTCAAGCTATTTGGCAATCCTTCTATGTCTAAATTTGAGTAAACCGCATCACGTGCATGGGCATGAGCCAGCTTAAATTCAAGCAGGTTATTTAAAGGAATACTTGAACCCACTAAACCCATACTAATGCGCGCAGCCGTAAACCCCTTTAATGGGTTCATGGAGTTTACCGGTTTAAGTTCTTCTTTCACTTAATAAAACTTATCAGCTAATAGCTTATGCCCGGTACTAACCGGTAAAATGCCACCCTTATCATTTACTATTCCCTGGTTTTTCAACCATTGTTCAAATTCGGGCGCATGTTTTAATCCCAATACTTTCCGCAGGTATAAAGCATCGTGAAAAGAGGTAGATTGGTAATTCAGCATAATATCGTCAGAGCCGGGTATACCCATTACAAAATTGCATCCGGCTACGCCCAATAAGGTTAGCAGGTTGTCCATATCGTCCTGGTCGGCTTCGGCATGGTTGGTGTAACAAACATCAACGCCCATGGGTAAGCCAAGCAATTTGCCACAAAAATGATCTTCCAGCGCTGCGCGGATAATTTGCTTACCGTCATACAAATATTCGGGCCCTATAAAGCCTACCACACTGTTCACTAATAACGGCTTAAATTTTCGAGCCACGGCATAGGCTCTTACTTCACACGTTTGCTGATCAACGCCCTGATGCGAATTGGCCGATAATTCACTGCCCTGCCCGGTTTCAAAGTACATTACGTTATTACCTATCGTTCCCCTTTTTAACGCTAAGGTGGCCTGGTGAGCTTCTTCAATTAAATTTAAATTAATACCGAAACTACTGTTGGATAGCTCGGTGCCGCCAATAGATTGAAAACAAAGATCAACAGGCACATTTTTATTAGCCAGTTCAAGCGTGGTAGTAATATGACTAAGCACACAGGTTTGCGTTGGGATATCAAATTGCTGCCTTAGGGTATCCATCATTCGCAGTAAATTCAAAGCTGCTACAGGGCTATCAGTAGCC